>NZ_QPTY01000016.1:0-56164 GCF_005236045.1 Enterococcus sp. VV15 | reverse complement strand
TCTTGAACCCATCGATACAAGCTATTAGCGTGAACTTCTAGCTGTAGGCTAACTTCTTTAACAGAAAATCCTTCTTCCAGTTACCAGTTTTACAGCGGCGATTTTAAATGCTTTATCAAATGAACGTCTTGGCATAATCTAGATCCTCTCTTTCCCTTAATTTATTGTCTAGTTTATTATACCAAGTCCACCTATACAGGGGAGTATATCATTCTTCTCTCACACTCTTTTTCTATATTTCTAACAAATCAAGTATTTCTTGAGGAGAGTCAATAACTATGACGACATTTTGAAAATTTTCAATATTTTGGGCTCCCCATTTAGCTAAACCAAAAGTGACTCCACATGCTTTCGCACTTTGCATGTCATATAATGAATCACCAATATAAATCGTCTCTTCCTTTTTTACATGGAGCTCGTCAATTGCCTTTTGTATTGGATCTGGAAAAGGTTTATGCAAGTTAGTATCTGAAGCTGTAATTTGTATATCAAAATATTGATTTAAATCAAATCGGTCAAATTCATTCTTCATTTCTTCCTTTGTTTTAGATGTAACAATTCCTAGTTGAATCCCTTTTATGTGCAACTTCTGTAATATTTCTGCTAAATGTGGAAAAACTTGGACATTCTCTGCTAATAAAAGAACATTTTTACCCCATTTTGATAAAAAAATATCCTCTTCTTCCTCAGTATTTACAAACTTTTTAATCGCTTCTCTTCCAGGAATACCTAAAATATAATGTAATTCTTGAATTGGGAGTTCTTTCTCTAATTCTTCACGCAAAGTTTTTTGTAGATAATGTGTCATAACATATTCTGTATCAATTATCGTTCCATCAACATCAAATAATATCGTTTTGATCATGGCATTTCTCCTTTGTATAGATGATTTTATCTTTTCCTATTCTAACGGCTAAGTCTTCAGGAATGATTTTATCCGTTATCAAGTAGTCGATTTCTTCAAAACTGTAGACAAGGTAATTATGAGATAAATTGATTTTTGTATGATCGCATAGCAACACGATTTTATTGCTTTTCTCTCGAATTGCTTGCTTCATTGCGATGTCTTCTTCATGTGCATAATAGATTCCGCAATTATTAATACCCGCACAACTTAAGTAAGAAATATCAAACCGATATTTTGTTCATTCCCAGATTGTGTATCCGCCAGTAACTGAACGGCTTTCTTTATTTAATGTTCCCCCAAGGATTGTAGTTGGGATTGAAGTAGTCTTTAAAAATTGATCAGCAATGTCAATCGAATTCGTTACAACTTTTTTTATGTTTCTATTCGCTAAATACTAGGGCAAAAGAGAGATTGTGGTCGACACATCTAAATATACGCTTTGTTTTTCTACTAATAATTTACTTGCTTCTCGAGCAATTTCTTTTTTTACTTGAAGTTCTTGATTTGTTCGTCCTAAATATCCATTTATTTTATTAAATGCATTTGCTAAACTAATTCCTCCGTATGTTCTGATCACGAGATTGTTATCCGCTAGTTTTATTGTATCTCGCCTAGCCGTGTCTCTAGAAGCCCCCGTAAGTCGCATCATATCTTGTAAAGTCAACGACTGTTCTTTTGCCAGTCTTTCCATTATTATCAGTAATCTTTTTTGTTGATTTATCGATAGAACTTTCCTTACGATAATAAGTGATTTTAAGTACATTTTAATAATGGCTTAAATAAGCTTAAATGTACAATAGCATATCATACTCATACATCGCACGTTTCTGTACACTCATAATTTAATTTCTGAAATAGCCCCAACTGTTTGTCGATTAAACAGAAATTATATAGCATAGCTTTGTTACTTTGAGAAGTGTAGTTAGTTAGCTGACTATGCTAGTTTTTTAGCACAAAAAAAGACAGTCTATATTTATTGTCAACTGTCTTTAAAATATGTAGTATTTAGTTATATAACTTAACCTATTTCCATAAACAAGATAGGATATGGATTCCCCTGTTCATCCATCTCTGACCTCTCACGAACTTTAAATCCCATATGTTCATAAAATCCTTTTGCCTGTGGATTTTGCTCATTGACAACGAGTTCTTTTATACCATATTTTGTCATTCCATATGCCAACAGCTTTCTACCTAATCCTCTGCCACGCTCTTCTGGAACAATGAACAACATTTCCAGTTTTCCGTCATCAATTCCCATAAAAGCGACAGGCCTTCCATTTATATCAGTTTCAACAAGCAAGTGCGGTACGGCCATCAAGGCAGTCGGCACAAATTTTTTTATCTCTTCTATTTCCTCACCTGATAAGAAAAGATGAGTTTCTCTTACCGATGTTTCCCATACATCAACCAATTGCTCGACAAGCAAAGGAGTTCTGTCTTTGATTTCGATTTCTTTCATAATCCTACCCTTTCTGCAAAAACGACGTAGTTTATATCACGCCATTTACTGTTATATCGCCTAAATAAGTGATTTTCACGCCTGGCGGAAGCTAATAGATATTGTAGTCATACAGATATACTTGATTTTTTGTTCGTTTTTAGTATAAAATCAGTTATTTTCATTCTAAAAATCATGACTAATAGACAAATAGTCAGGATGACATTTTCGTATCCACGTAATTGTTGTGCTATGACACCCCCGCCAATCAATGTACCTACAAAAATCACACTTGCGATAACACTTCGTCTAGACAGTTTTCGTTTCATCACCTCACGCCTTTCTACTACTTTCAATCCTATCATTTACAACGCGAAAAATACATACAAAAAAACAATTGGAACAATAGATTTTACAAGCGATCATTCCAATTGTTTCTAATGATGTTCTTCCTGTTTGATTAGCTGTGTGAGATGGTGGATGAACCTTTGAGCGATTTTACTTAATGGTCGTTTCACGGAGTAAATGATCACCAACTCATTTTCTTGACTATCTGCAAGTGGGATCAATCGAAGGTATTCTTTCATCTCACCGATCACGATTCCAGAACCAGAAGCATAAGCATCTGTTTCCAGAACGATATTCATCAATGTACCACGATCACTCGTATAGATCACTGTTTCTTGGTCAGGAATTTCGATTAAATCCTCATAAAAATAAGGAAAATTACTGCCATCTTGAGTAAATCTTACTTGGGGATATGGAAATAGCTCCTCTTTAGCTATCTCCTTTTTTTGGCTCAGTGGATGTTCTTGACGTAAAAAGATATGTGTCTTGAAAGTCCCCAAAGCCTGCGTCACCAATTCTCCTTGTTCCAAGTATCTTTTGATACCTGAACGATTGTGTTCATTCATATAAAGGATGCCAATTTCACTATGTTGCTCTTTGACTTCTTCTATCACTTTTGCAGTAGTCGTTTCAATGATCCGAAATTGTTTGATTTCTTGTTTGAATGAAGTAATCAGTTTTGCTGTCAAAGGGCCTAAAAAATCATAGTGTTGCGAAGCAATAGAAAAGCTGTCTCTCTTTTCATTCGCAAGATAATACCCTTCTAACGACTCCAGTTGCACTAAGATTCGTTCTGCTCTTTTTAAAAACTCTTGGCCTTCTTCGGTTAAAAAGGCGCCTCGATTGGTTCGGGTAAAAAGAGTAATCCCAAGCTCTGTTTCAAGTTCCTTGATGCCTGCCGACAAACTAGGTTGTGCAACATATAGTTTTTTAGCCGCTTCTCTAAAACTTCCATTGTTTGCCACAGCAACCACATATTTCAATTGTTGAAAATTCACTGATTTGCCTCCGTGTAATAGTTGATTTCTCGGTTTTTCAGCGGTTGGACCGGTCGATTATTTGGTTGTGCATATTGTCCCTTAAATGGAATTAAAAAATCTTTATTCAATTTTTGGATCTGGTCCATTACAAACCACTGTATAGGACCGCTAGTCGGTGGTGTGGTTAACGATCCGACATAATGATAATGGCTCTTTTTCTCTGGGAATAAGACGATTGGGTTCGTCCAATGTTCGTGCTTCTCCACGTCCCAAGAATCACCATTTTCGCGATCATATAACCAACCTTCTCCAGTTGCTAGATGATACATGACTCCTACGACCAAATTTTCTTTTTTGGCATTCATATGCACAAAGTGGAACTCAATATCTTCCTGTTTTCCATTGATCAAATGCTCAGAAGGCATATGGAAGTGGATATCAGTCAAATAAAATTTTTGACCTTTAAATTCAACGTAACTAAGTTGATCGTAAGGAACTAAATGAATTGTATTTTTGAATTCTTTGTCCGTGAATCGTTGCCTTTCATAGTGGAAAGACAATGTTTCACCTGATTCGTCTATTTCCTCACATGTAGTTAATTGAATAGGTGACTGCAAAGAAAAAGCTGCTCCTTTGGCAAACCAATCACATAACTCAGCCCAGTGTCCAGGTCCTCTATCTCCTGAGTAGCCCCATTCAACATCCATATTTTTCTTCAAATCCATACCTCCAGAGTTTTCTTTTTCGTTTTATTTGTTGGTTTTCTTGACAATAGTCGAAACTGTTGCTAAAAAATCTTCTTTTCCATAGAATTCTTGGTTCAGTAATTCTGGGAAGATCTCATTGAAGAAATACTGAACAGATGGACGATGATCAAATGACTTAATCGTCGTGACCGCTTCGATAAACATTTCTTTATAGACTTTTTCCGGATTGTTTTTGATGATTTCTTCAAAAGATTCATACAATAAATCGACTTTATCAGAGATTGCTAATAACTCTCCCTCAACCGTGTCATCTTTTCCTTCAAAAAGACGTTTACGATACGTTTCCTGAAATTCTTCTGGAATTTCCTGATTAATAAACTCGTCCGTCATTTTCTCTTCTACCGTTTGCAACATCCCCCGCAACTCTTTACTTGCATATTTTACTGGAGTTTTGATGTCACCAATGAAGCGCTCGGTATAATCATGGTTCAGTGCCTTTTCATAGAGCAGTTTCCAGTCGATCTTTTGACCGTTTACTTCTTCTATATCCCCTAAAACTTGAGCAATCGAAGCCACTCGATACGAGTGTGCCGCTACCGTATGCTCGGTGAATTTAAAGAAACCAGGAGCCCGAGTGATTTTTTCTAAATTGTTCAATCCTAAAATAAATTCATTCAATCCCATAAATAGACCTCCCTTAATGGAATACTTTTTCCGATAATCCTACCATTAAATAACTAAAATTTGCAAATAACACGTTTTATTTCCATTGATTTTTTTATAATTTTAACAAAATCATTCCCGATTTATATAAAAAAATAGAAACCAGAAGAAAGCATTCTAGTCTCTACCAATCGTATACCGTATTTTCAAATAACACTATCCAAAAAAAGTTGATGACTTGGAAGCATTCAAAACAACATAGCTCTAAAACCTCGTAGAAAAAATTTTTTCTACGTGATTTATCACCGAGCTACTCGTCCATAGCAAAACTTTCGTCTTGAATACTTCTTTATTTGTTGTTTATTTAACACTAGTATACCATTTTATTTCTGATGATAAAATATTTTTTACAGATGTTAAGCAATCAGTTTTTCTTCCAGTTTTCAGGATCTTGTTTCCATTCCTTCAGTAGGTTTAATTCTGTTTCATCAATGTATTTTTCTTCTAATGCTGCTTCGATCAGCACGGAATAATTCGTAAGGGTCAATAATGGCATTTCCGCATTAGTAAAGTTTGCTTTTCCTTTTGGTAATTCATACGTGAAGATAGCAGCCACACCTAAGACATTCGCCCCTTCATGTTTAGCAGCTTCTGCTGCTTCTAGTACACTTCCGCCAGTTGAAATCAGATCTTCGATCACGACCATTTTTTGCCCTTCAAAAATACGTCCTTCGATTTGGTTTCCTTTACCATGATCTTTCGCTTTACTTCTGATATAAACCATCGGCAAATCTAAAATTTCAGCTACCCATGCCGCATGTGGGATGCCTGCAGTCGCTGTTCCTGCAATGACTTCAACATCTGGATATGCTTCTTTTATTTTGTCTGCTAACCCTTGTGCAATTTCTTTTCTAACTTTTGGATAGCTCATCGTGATCCGATTGTCACAGTAAATTGGACTTTTGATGCCGCTTGCCCAAGTAAAAGGTTCACTAGGGCTCAAAAAAACAGCTTCGATTTCTAATAGATCTTTTGCGATCGTAGTTTCAATTGACTTCATATTAATGGCTCCATTCTTCTTTAATTGATTGATACGCTTGATATGGATCTTGCGCCAATGTGATCGGACGGCCAACAACAATGAACGTAGAACCGATTTCATGTGCTTTAGCCGGTGTCACAATTCTTGTTTGATCTCCTGCAACTGTTCCTTCTGGACGTATCCCAGGGGTTAGACAGATAAATGATGGGTCAGTTTTTTCTTTGATGGATTTCACTTCCCATGCGGATGAAACTACTCCGTCAAGACCAGCTTGTTTGGCACATTGGGAATAATGGATGACACTTTCCTCAAGAGGAACATCGATCAATTGGTCATGGTGCATTTCTTCTTCACTTGTTGAAGTTAATTGCGTGATTGCCAACAACAGCGGGCGTTTTTTGTCTTCTGGCGTACCTGCTTCTAATCCTCTTAGAGCAGCCTTCATCATTCGGATGCCACCAGCTGCATGGACACAAGTCACGTCCACACCTAATTTAGCTAGGCCTGTCATGGCTTTTTCAACAGTATTCGGAATATCATGGAGTTTCAAGTCTAAAAAGACATCGTGTCCGGCGTCTTTTAACCAACGAACAATGATTGGTCCTTCTTGGTAGAATAATTCCATGCCGATTTTTACAAATAATTTCTCATCTTCTGGGAATAATTGCAGAAACTCTTCTACTTCTTGCCAAGTTGAAAAGTCTAACGCGATAATTGGTCGTTGATTCATTGATTTCGTTCCTCTCTTACTTCCTTGATTAATTGCTCTAATGATTCGATACCAAGTTCTGCCATTCGGACTGGCAACCCTTCAATCAGTTTAGGACAGATGTAGGGATCGGTAAAGTTAGCCGTTCCAACAGCAACAGCACTTGCACCTGCCATGAACATCTCTAACACATCGTCAACAGTTTGGACGCCACCCATTCCAATAATCGGTAGTTTTGAAACAGACGCCACCTGATTGATCAAGCGAATAGCCACAGGTTTGATTGCTGGACCTGACAGTCCCCCTGTTTGATTTGCTAAAATTGGTTTTCTAGTTTTTAGATCGATCCGCATGCCAAGTAGTGTATTGATCATGGTGAAACCATCGGCTCCACCACTTTCGATTGCTTGAGCGATGGGCACGATGTCTGTCACATTAGGCGAAAGTTTCACGTACACTGGAACTTTCGCTACTTTTTTGACCGCTTGAGTCAATTGAAAAGCAACTTCTGGGTCGGTACCAAAAGCGATACCTCCATATTTGACATTCGGGCAGGAAATATTCAATTCAATAGCTTTCACATTCGGTGCTTCACCGATTTTTGCACAAACTTCTACATAATCTTCTTCACAGGCCCCTGCGACATTCGCAATGATCGGCAATTCCTGGTAGTGAGCTAATTCAGGTAATAATTCTTTCATCACAACATCTAGTCCAGGATTTTGTAAGCCGATCGCGTTCAGCATACCAGAAGGTGTTTCTGCTACTCTCGGAGTAGGATTGCCAAATCTTGCCTTAGGTGTCGTTGCTTTGACCATGATCGATCCTAGTTGATTCAAATCATAATATTTTCCATATTCTTTTCCGAAACCAAAGCATCCACTGGCTGGCATAATCGGATTTTTCAAATCTAACCCTGGAAGTTTTACTGCTAAAGGATTTCCACTCATAAAATGACCTCCCCAACTTTGAAGATAGGTCCTTCATCACAGACCTTCACACTTTTCGTTCCTGTCTCATCATCTGGCTTATGGCACACACATGCGTAGCAAGCGCCGACACCGCAAGCCATCCTAGATTCTAATGAAAGCTGGACATTGGGATGGTCTGAATAAAGTTGTTCGACGGTCTTCAATAGTCCATTTGCGCCACAAGCAAATACTGCTTTAGGCATTTTGCTTGTACTCAACAATAAATTTCCGACATTGCCGTGGATTCCGTAGGTACCATCATCTGTTGCAATGCGAGTCTCTCCTAATTCATTGAATTCTTCTTCATAATATAATACGTCTTTTGAGGCGAATCCTAGAAAATGAATTGGAATGATCCCTTTTTCTTTTAATTGCTTTGATAACTCATAGAGAGGAGGCACACCAATCCCACCACCAACGATGAAGACTTCATCTTCTGGTTCTAATCCTGACAAGTCAAACCCATTGCCTAAAGGACCTAACACATCGAGTGTATCCCCCATTTTCAATTCTGAGAAGATTTTTGTCCCTTCTCCTTCGATTCGATAGATAATCCGACAAGTTTTATTTTCATGATCAATCTGGTTGATGCTGATTGGTCGCCTTAGTAGCAAATCAGCACGAGGCACTCGAATATGCAGAAACTGCCCTGGAGAATTCATTTCATTGACTAATTCTCCTTTTAGCGTGAGTTCATAAATGCGTGGTGCCAGTTGTCTTTGATTGATAACCTTCATTAATTCTTGTTTCATATCTACTCTCCTCATTTGAGACATTCAAGTGTGTGTCCTGCCTAAGTATCAACTAAGAAGGGACTCTTCCCAATTGATACTTTTGTACATTACTATTCACATTTTCATTATCTCGTTTCTTTTTAGATCGCTTTTGTTGAAAATGCTCGTGATTCCATTACTCGAATGATTGCATCTGCAGTATCTAATGAAGTAAATAACGGAGTTCCATGTTCAACAGCCTCTCGGCGAATGATAAAACCATCTTTCGAAGCATTTCCTCTGTCTTTGTCAATGGTATTGACCACGACCTGCGCTTTTCCTTCACGGATCAAATCAACGACATTTTTTTCATGGGCATGCTCAGATATTTTGGCAACTTTCGTAACGATCAATCCATGTGATTCGAAAAAGGCAGCTGTATTTTTCGTCGCTAACAAGCTGTAGCCGATTTCTGAAAAGCGCTTGGCTAATTCTAGTGCTTCTTCTTTGGTTTCGTCCGCAATCGTGAACAAAACGGAGCCATAGTCTGGTAACCGAAGTCCCGATGCCTCAAAAGCTTTGTACAATGCCTTATCGAGATTTTGGTCTGATCCCATGACTTCCCCAGTTGATTTCATTTCAGGCCCTAAATACGTATCTACTTTATGAAGTTTAGTGAATGAAAAGACTGGTGCTTTTACGTGGACATTCTCAGTTTCAGGATACAAGCCAGTCTCAAAGCCTAAGTCTTTTAGTTTCTGCCCTAAGATTGCTTTCGTTGCGATCTGTGCCATCGAAATACCTGTAACTTTACTTAAAAATGGTACAGTACGACTTGCACGAGGATTCACTTCGATCACATAGACTTTATTATCATGGATGACAAATTGGATGTTCATCATACCAATGCAGTTCAACCCCCGCGCTAGGCGGATCGTGTAGTCTTCGATCGTCTTCTGGATTTCAGCGGATAGTGCTTGTGGCGGATAAACAGCCATCGAGTCACCTGAATGTACACCTGCACGTTCGATATGTTCCATGATTCCTGGGATCAGTACTGTTTCTCCATCACAGATGGCATCTACTTCACATTCACTACCAAGCAAATAACGATCGATCAGTACAGGATGTTCTGGGGAAGCTTTGACTGCATGTTCCATGTAGTCTTCAAGATCGTGTTGATTTTCAACGATTTCCATTGCACGTCCACCTAAAACATAGCTTGGTCTGACTAATACTGGGTAACCGATAATTGAAGCAATTGCAACAGCTTCTGCTTTACTTGTCGCTGTATCTCCTAACGGTTGTGGAACATCCAGTTGTTTCAATGCCTGTTCGAAAAGATCACGGTTTTCTGCACGATCCAAATCTTCGATCGTTGTTCCTAAAATTTTCACACCAGCTTTAACAAGCGGCTCTGCTAAGTTGATCGCAGTCTGACCACCGAATTGGACGATCACACCCATCGGCTGTTCAAGATCAATAACGTTCATGACGTCTTCAAAAGTCAATGGTTCAAAGTACAATTTGTCAGAGATAGAAAAATCAGTCGATACGGTCTCTGGATTACTGTTCATGATGATTGCTTCATATCCAGCTTGTTGGATTGCTTTGACAGAATGTACAGTTGCATAATCAAACTCCACTCCTTGGCCAATTCTGATTGGTCCTGACCCTAAAACTAGGACTGATTCTTTCTCCGAGCGGATACTCTCGTTTTCATATTCATATGTGCTATAGAAATAAGGCGTTTGTGACGCAAATTCAGCGGCACAAGTATCTACCATTTTATAAACGGGTAGGATATTTTGCTCAGTTCGCATTTGTCTGATCTCTTTTGCGGTAGTTTTCCACAAATCAGCGATTTTTTGATCCGTAAATCCATTTTGTTTCACAAATGTTAGTAGCTCAGGATCATTCGGTTGTGCCGCTAGTTGGTTTTCTAATTCGACGATATGAAGGAGTTTATCTAAAAAGAATAAATCGATTTTTGTTAATTCCGCAATTTCTTCGATCGGGAAACCTCGACGAATTGCTTCTGCTACGTAGAAGAGGCGATCATCTTGCGCTCTGACCATTTTTTTGATCAATAGATCATCTTCGACATCCTTTAACTCTGGCAATTCAATATGATAAGTCCCGATTTCTAGAGAACGAACAGCTTTCAAAAGGGATTCCTCGATATTTCTTCCGATCGCCATTACTTCACCAGTTGCCTTCATCTGGGTCCCTAGCACTCGTTCACCATTTTCAAACTTATCGAAAGGCCAACGTGGGATTTTTGCTACAACATAGTCGAGTGCAGGTTCAAATTCAGCATAGGTCGTACCTGTTACCGGATTTTTCATCTCATCAAGTGTCAGACCTAAAGCAATTTTTGCTGCCAATTTTGCAATCGGATAGCCGGTTGCTTTACTTGCTAATGCAGAAGACCGTGAAACACGAGGATTCACTTCAATCACATAGTAGTTGAAACTGTTTGGATCTAAAGCTAACTGCACATTACAGCCACCTTCGATTTTCAACGCTCGAATGATTGAAAGCGAAGCATCACGCAATATTTGATATTCATGATCAGATAATGTTTGGCTTGGTGCAAAAACGATCGAATCGCCTGTATGGATACCAACAGGATCAAAGTTCTCCATGTTACAAACAACGATTGCATTATCAGCTGAATCTCGCATTACTTCATACTCGATTTCTTTGAATCCAGCGATACTCCGTTCGATCAAACATTGTGTCACAGGGGATAAACTAAGGCCGTTTTCAGCGATTACACGTAGCTCTTCTTCATTTTCGCACATGCCACCGCCCGTTCCACCTAATGTGAAGGCAGGTCGGACGATGATTGGGTAGCCGATTTTATTTGCAAAATCAACAGCTTCTTCTACTGTTGTCACAATTTCAGATTCGGGGATTGGTTGATTTAATTCTTCCATCAACTGCTTGAATAGGTCACGATCTTCCGCCTGATCGATTGCAGATAGTTTTGTACCCAAAAGTTCAATATCTAACTCATCTAAAATACCAGATTCAGCTAATTCCATTGCCATATTCAAGCCTGTTTGGCCTCCTAATGTTGGCAACAATGCATCGGGGCGTTCTTTTCTTAAAATTCTCGACACGAATTCTAAAGTTATTGGTTCGATATACACTTGATCAGCAATTTCTTTATCTGTCATGATCGTCGCTGGATTAGAGTTGACCAAGACGACTTCATACCCTTCTTCTTTCAAGGCTAGACAAGCTTGCGTTCCTGCATAATCAAACTCAGCGGCTTGTCCGATGATGATTGGTCCAGAACCGATCACCATTATTTTTTTGATATCTGTCCGTTTTGGCATTCTTATTGCTCCCTTCCTACATCCATCATTTCCATGAATTCGTCGAATAAATGTAAAGCATCATGTGGCCCAGGTGCAGCATCTGGATGGAACTGAACACTGAATGCTGGATAATTTCGGTGTCTGATTCCTTCTACTGTTCCGTCATTCACTTCAACATGGGTCACCATCAATCGTTTTGGGTCCACCGTTTTCTCATCCACTGCATATCCGTGATTCTGTGAGGTAAAATCAATCCGCCCAGTAGCGATTTCTCGCACTGGATGGTTCAATCCGCGATGACCAAACTTCATTTTATACGTGTCTGCTCCATTTGCTAATGCAAAGAGTTGATGCCCAAGACAGATGCCAAAAATCGGGATTTTCCCTTGGATACCTCGGATCATCTCGATTGCTTCTGGTATGTCTTTAGGATCACCAGGACCATTCGTCAGCATGACTCCATCAGGCGCTAAGGATAAAATCGTTTTTGCATCCGTATTATAAGGAAGGACAGTCAAATTACAGTTACGTTTACTTAATTCTCTTAAAATGCTGTGTTTCAAACCAAAATCGATCACCACGACATTTCGTCCTGTTCCAGGACTTGGATAAGGTTTATTCGTTGATACTTGTTGCACTTGATTGGTAGCAAGCACAGTTGCCTTCAATTGATCAAACGCATGCTCAAATGAATCACCTGCATCAACGATACTTGCTTTCATCGTTCCCACTTCACGGATTTTTCTCGTTAGCGCTCTCGTATCGATCCCAGAAATCCCCGGGATACCTTTACGTTTCAGAAATTCATCTAGCGTCATTTGACTGCGCCAGTTTGAAGCAACTCGTGCATGTTCTTTCACTACTACACCTTTACAAGTTGGAGAAATAGATTCGTAATCATCGCGATTGACACCATAATTCCCCACCATCGGATAAGTAAAAGTGATGATTTGTCCATTGAAACTTTGGTCAGTGATCGTTTCTTGATAGCCTGTCATGCTAGTCGTAAAAACGATCTCGCCAAAGACATTGTTTTTTGCGCCAAATGCGTTTCCTTTAAATACCGTACCGTCTTCCAAAATCAGTAATCTTTCCATGCGGTTATTCCCCCTTTTGCCAAGCAAGTTTTCCATCAACAAACGTCAATAACGTTTCTCCCTTGATCTTCCACCCAACAAAAGGTGTGTTTTCCCCTTTGGAAAGGAAATCTTTTTTATCGATCTCGCTAAGGTGTTCAATAGCGAAAACGGCTAAATCAGCAGGCGACCCGATCGTTAATGTGCCAGCATTCAATTGGAAGATCTCAGCTGGTTTCACAGCTAGCCAATTGATGACTTGTTCCAATGTGAAGCGTTTAGTTTCAACGAAATGTGTGTAAATCAATTGAAAAGCTGTTTCGCTTCCCACGATACCGAATGGTGATTCTAAGAAACTCTTACTTTTTTCTTCTAATCCATGTGGTGCATGGTCAGTGGCAATGCAATCGATCGTTCCATCGAGTAGCCCTTCGATCAAAGCTTCACGGTCTTCTTTTCCACGTAAAGGCGGGTTCATTTTCCAAAAGCCAAAATCTTCCGGTATATCTTCATCAATCAAGATCAAATGGTGCGGTGAAACTTCCGCAGTTACGTGAATTCCTGCTTTTTTGGCATCACGAATTACCCGCACACTTTCTTTTGTGGAGACGTGACAGACATGATAATGAGCGCCAGTCGCTTCCGCCAATAAGAGATCGCGTGCGATTTGTGAAGATTCAGTTACACTTAAAATACCCGGCAAGCCAAGTTCTTCTGCTTTTTTGCCTGCATGCATCACACCGCCAAACAATAATGATTCATCTTCGGTATGTGCAACTAATGCTTTCTTGTTTTTGGCTGCTTCTTTCATTGCAAGATACATCGTTCCCGCTGTCTGGACACCCACTCCATCATTCGTAAAAGCAAACGCGCCTTCAGCAATCAATGCTTCTTGATCTACTAATACTTCACTGCGAAGGTTTTCGGTGATAGGTGCATATTGTAACACTTTCACCACCGCATTTTGTTTGATCAGATTATAGACATTTTTCAATTTTTCTGCTGTATCAGGTACTGGATTCAGATTAGGCATTGCACATACAGTCGTGAAACCGCCTCTAGCAGCTGCTTTCGAACCGGCTTCGATCGTCTCCTTGTATGTAAATCCCGGTTCTCTCAAGTGGACATGGACGTCTACTAAACCAGGGGTGATCAATTGCCCTTTTGCATCATACACTTCATCAAATTCAGTCTCGGAAAAACCAGTTCCTATCGCTTTGATTTTTCCATCTTCGATCCAAATTTCTGCAGGTGTTGTTTCGTTGTTTCTAGTATTGATTTGACCGTTTTTAATGAGTGTTTTCATGTTTTCTTCCTCCTTGCTTTACGCTTTTCCGTTTAATACCGCTTCTAAAATCGCCATTCTGACAAACACACCGTTACTCATTTGCTGAACAATTCGCGATTGTAACCCTTCAACTAGTGAATCTGCCAATTCCACATCCCGGTTGACTGGCGCCGGGTGCATGATAATTGCATGTTTTTGTAATTTTTTTGCTCGTTCAATCGTCAATCCGTATTCCTGATGGTAAGCTTCCTTCGAAAAGCTTTCTTTTCCATCATGACGTTCATGCTGAACGCGAAGCATCATCATTACATCAACTGTATCTAATAATTCATTTAGTGGAACGTAATGCCCGTAAACTTCAAATTCTTCATCGTACCATTCTCTAGGGCCTGAGAAAAAGACTTGAGCACCTAGTCGCTTAAGCATCTGCATATTTGATTTTGCTACACGAGAGTGGGTGATGTCCCCTACGATAGCTACTTTCAATCCATCGAAATGGCCAAATTCTTCATAAATCGTCATCAAATCAAGAAGGCATTGTGTCGGATGCTGACCACTTCCATCGCCACCATTTATAATCGAGCATTGGATCGTTTTGCTTTGGATCAGTTCGTCATAATAATTTTCATCTCCATGTCGGATAACTGCTACATCGACCCCTAAAGCTGACATCGTCAACACTGTGTCGTACAAGGTTTCACCTTTTTGTACAGAACTCGTGCTTGCTTCAAACTCGATGACCTCTAGACCCAATTTCTTTTCTGCAACATCAAAACTCTTGTGGGTTCTCGTACTATTCTCAAAAAATAGGTTCGTTGCAAAATATTGTGATTTTTGCGGCGTCCAGTTTGCGCCTTGTTTAAATTCTTGCCCACGACGGATCAGTCCCATTACTTCCTGATCCGTTAAAGCTTCCACTGTCAATAGATGTTTTAAACTAATGCGTTCTGATTTGATGATCACGTTGATTCCTCCTTAGTTTTCTTCGCTACGTGAAGTTTCTGGTAAGATAAGATTTAAGATGATACCAAGTACAGTTGCTAAAGCCATTGCTGATAAAGTGAACGTGCCAACCTCGAAGACCAAGCCTCCGATACCGACAACTAAGATCACTGAGGCAATCAATAGATTTTTCTTTTTGTCAAAATCAACTTTATTTTCAATCAAGATCTTCATCCCACTTGCAGCAATGACACCGAACAAGATGAAGCTGATTCCTGAAATAACTGGTCCAGGGATACTTAGGATCAAAGCACTTAGTTTACCAACAAACCCTAAGATAACTGCGAAGACTGCAGCACCGCCGATTACAAAGACACTGTGTACACGAGTGATTGCTAAGACACCGATATTTTCACCGTAACTTGTTACTGGAGGTCCACCGACAAATGCAGCAACGATCTGTGCCAGACCATCTCCCATTAATGTTTTGTGTAAGCCTGGATCTTCGAAAAAGTTCCGTTTTGTTAGTTTGTTCAAGACCATCAAGTGACCGATATGCTCTGTCATCGTGACAAATGCGATAGGTGCCATCGTTGTGATTGCTCCTAGATAAAGTTTCGGTTCATATTGGACAAATGGTATTTCGAAGTTCGGTAAAGCAAACCATGCAGCATCAACGATTGGTTTCGTGTCGACGATACCGAATAATAAAGCAACGATATATCCGCAAATGATTCCTAGTAAGATCGGGATAAGTCCCAGAAAACCTTTTAACCACATATTGAAGAAAATCGTTAGTGCCAATGTGATCAATGCGACCGCGATATATTTAAAATCGTATTTTCCTTGATTGTACATTGCGTTCGTTGCCGCATTAGCCGCAAGACCTAATCCAATAACCATGATAACTGGGCCAACTACGATAGGTGGCAGAATTTTATCCAACCAAGACGAGCCAATTTTTTTAATGATAAAAGCGACGATCAGATAAACAAGTCCTGTAGTGACCGCCCCTTGAGCAATAGCTGGATACCCATCGGTTTTCATCAAAAGCTGCATCGCTGCGATGAAGGCAAAGCTACTTCCCAAGTAAGCTGGGATTTTTCCTTTTGTTGTCACAAGGTAAACCAATGTTCCTAATCCTGAACTCACCAATGCGATCCCTGGGTCAATACCGACTAAGATCGGTACAAGTACGGTTGCTCCAAACATGGTGAAAAGATGCTGTAAACTTAATCCTACCCAGTGGCCTACAGTTGGACGGTCGTGGATATCTAATACTACATTATCGTTATGGAATTCTTTTTTCTCTGACATACTGTTCTCCCCTATTCTTCCTCTTTCAAGATCATGATTCGATCTTGCCCATCTAGCTCTTGCATCTCCACAAGAATTTCTTCGACTTTAGATGTAGGAATGTTTTTCCCCACGTAATCGGCACGGATCGGTAATTCTCTGTGTCCTCGGTCAACAAGAACCGCCAGAGAGATCTTTCTTGGACGTCCGAAGTCCATCACTGCATCCATCGCTGCTCGGATCGTCCGTCCTGTGTATAAAACGTCATCAATCAAAATGACTTCTTTTCCTTCTAATGAAACAGGGATATCAGAAGAGTGTAGTTCTGGTTCATCTGGTGCTTCTTTTTTATCATCGCGATAAAGTGTGATGTCCAATTCTCCCACTGGTACCTCGATACCTTCCAATTGTTTCAGGCGTTCAGCGATCCTTGAAGCGATGTATATTCCTCTCGTTTTGATGCCGACAAGAACGATATCGTCGATACTGTGGTTTCTTTCAATAATTTCATAAGTGATTCGTGTCAGTGCACGTTTCATCGTTACTTGATCAACAACTTCTTTTGCTTGCATGTGGTCCCCTCCATTTTTTACACAAAAAAACTCCTGCCCTAAGAGGACAGGAGGAATGTTTTAGACTGAGCGTATACTTTGGATACACTGATAGTTATACTCTGCTAGAGAGCAACGTTTGATATGGCGCACCATATGTCGCTTTGCTCACACCCTTCTTAGCCTCACGGGACTAAACTTAAAGGAAATCATATTTAGTTTTTTTATGCTTTCGTTGTTAAATACTATACCGTTAACTTATTTAAAAAGCAATATCTTTTCTCAATTTTTCTAAAGTTTTTTCAAAAACTTCTGGAAGCGGTGCTTCAAATACCATCTGTTGTCCAGTGACGGGATGTTCAAATCCTAATAATCTCGCATGAAGGAATTGTCCATGTCCCTTTAATGTCTTCTTCGGTCCGTAAGTTGGATCACCTGCTAAAGGATAGCCGATATATTTCATGTGTACACGGATTTGATGTGTGCGACCGGTTTCCAATTGTAACTCTACCAAGGTATAATCGGCAAAGCGTTCCAATACTTGAAAATGTGTCACTGCTGGTTTTCCATCTTCACGGATTGCTTGCATCTTTCGATCGACTTTTGAACGTCCGATCGGAGCATTGATCGTTCCTTTTTCATGCGGGATCACACCATGGACAAGTGCCACATACTTTCTTAAGGAAGTCTTGTCTTTCAACTGTTTGGCTAAAGATTCATGGGCTTGATCATTTTTCGCGACCATCAATAAACCTGAAGTATCTTTGTCGATTCGATGAACGATCCCTGGACGGATCACGCCATTGATCGATGAAAGATCTTTGACATGATACATCAGCGCATTCACCATCGTTCCATGTGTATGCCCAGCAGATGGATGAACAACCATACCTTGTGGCTTGTTGACCACTGCGACAGCTTCATCTTCATAGACGATCTCCAACGGAATATCCTCCGCAATAATATCTAGAGTTTCTGGCTCTGGGATCAGTACCACTATTTCATCAGTTGGTTTTACTTTATAGTTTGCTTTCACTGGTTGCCCGTTGACGGACACTGCTCCTTCTTTCAACCAGAGCTGTATTTGAGAACGGCTATGGTCAGGGAACAATCCTGTGAGTACTTTATCGATCCGTCCAGTTTCCTGGTGGATCGTTGCTTTTAATTCGGTCATTTTTTCTTTTGGTCCTTTTCATCTAAAATAGTATAAATCAAAATACAGATCACTCCACAAACAAGTGTCACATCTGCTACGTTGAAAATAGGGAAGTTTATAAAATCAGTCTGGAACATGTCTACAACATATCCCAGCCGCATACGGTCGATGAAATTGCCGATCGCTCCTGCTAAAATCAAACTTAATCCGATCATAAACCAACGATTGCCAGTTTTACGGTTTTTGACCATCAATGTGATGACTACAACTACCGCAATGATCGTTATCAAAGCGAAAAACCACATTTTGCCTTCTAACAAACTCCATGCGGCTCCTGTATTACGAATATGGTTCAATGATAAAATATTAGGAATCAACGATCTTGTTTCTCCCAATGCTAAATCATGGACGATCCACCATTTCACCCACTGATCAAGTCCGATCAACAAGCCACTGATAATAAAATAAATAGCTAACAAAAAATCAATCCTTTTCTACTTGATGATAAATATCTCTTGGTCTGATGATCCCTAATAAATTGCCATTAGGATTACCATCTTTGGTAATCAATATTGCTTCCAATGTGCCTTGCTCACGAAACATCTCTTCGACTTCAAAAATATAAGTACTCGCTGAGACAAAGCGATAATTCGTATACTTACTATCTTTAAAAATCAAGTCGGCAGCTTTTTTACGTGTAAGATCGATCGTTCCTTTTTGACTTTCTTTCGCTAGCCAAAAACCGATCACCCGTAAAGTGATCAACGCTTCAAATTTCCCTTTATTATAAAGAGGAAATTGGGAATAACGTTTTCTCGCAATCGTTCCTAGCAGCTCTGACAACGGGAGATCCCGTTCGAAACCAGTCACATGTTTTGAAAATCGAGGCAATACGGTCTCTGGTTGGAGCAACTCTCCTTCGATCTGCTGTATCTTATTGACTGCCCAGTCATTAGGCTCAGCAATCACAAAATCTACTGCGATACGATCGTGAACGATGGCGTTCCTTAACTGTGCCAGTTGTAGCAAATCTTCTTCGTATTTCTTGATCACCGCATTCTTTCTCTGCGCTAATCTTCGTACCAACTCAGTGAACCCCATATTCCGAGCATTGCCCATTGCATCTCTCATCCATTTTTCGATGCGATTGAAACTACTTAAAAAAATGTCAGAGTTTGCCATTTCATTCCTCCTTGATTATATACGCTTGGTTTTTGATATAAAAAAAGAAAGCCAGCATAACTAAGATCACTACTAAACTGTAACCGAACTGTTGCACGTACACAGCACTTAACCCACTAGCTAAAAATAAAAAGGGGTAGGATTGTAGTAATAAGAGATTCATCTTTACCACATAGCTAGCAGCCGGATGTGTAATCGTATAAATAGGACTTTTTAACCAAAAAAAAGTGATTTGCATCGTAAATGGTGCTATTACGTCGAGAGTGATCGACTGATTATTACTGATACTTTTCGTCTTCTTGCCATTGATCCACAAAACAAGCGGGCTGCCCATTCCATAAAAACCAGTTTTTCTCGTCAGTTTGATCTCCATCATGCACCCTCCTATTGTGTTTTAGTATACCTTAAAAAACACCAACAAGAAAGAGTCAGGCAGTTGCCCACTGAATTTTTTCCTTGATCCCATTGCAAGCAAAGGATTGGAAAGTCATAGAACTTACCGATTATTCACTCCACTTCTTCATTCACAGATATCTACTCATAATAAAAAGCCAAATGATCTCGAAAATACTATCTTTCGGATCATTTGGCCTATTTATCCGTATGGTTCTCTTTGAACATAAATGTTTAGAAATTGCTCTGCCCATAGAGTGAGAGACTTCTACCTAAATTACGTTAAAATAATCCAATAACTTCGCCATCCTTTGTAACATCCATATTCAAAGCTGCTGGTTTTTTCGGAAGCCCTGGCATCGTCATAACATCGCCAGTTAGTGCGACAATAAATCCAGCCCCTAGTTTTGGAACAAATTCGCGAATCGTTAGTGTAAATTCTTCTGGCGCACCTAACAAAGTAGGATCATCAGAAAATGAATACTGTGTTTTTGCCATACAGATCGGCAATTTATCCCAGCCATTTTTAGCAAACTCTGCAATTTGTTTTTCTGCTTTATTGCTGAGAGTGACCCCTTTACCACCGTAGATTTTCTTGACGATAGCAGTTGTTTTCTCTGCAATCGTGTCTTCTACGTGATATAGCGGGCGGTAATTGGCGGGTTGACTATCGATCAAGCGCACCACTGCTTTAGCAAGTTCGATACCCCCATCTGCACCATTTTCCCAGACACTTGTCCGTTTTGCTAGCACACCTTGATCTTCACATAGCTCTTCTAATAGTGCAAGTTCAGCTTCTGTGTCTGAAACAAACTCATTGATGGCTACGATAACAGGAATACCATAGCTTTCCATATTACGGATATGGCGTTTTAGATTACTAAAACCTGATTTTAAGGCTGGAAGATCTTCTGTCTTTAGTTGATCTTTCTGTAACCCACCATGCATTTTCAATGCACGGACAGTTGCTACGATCACGATTGCATCGGGTGCTTTTTTCAAGTTGGGAACTTTGATATCTAAAAATTTCTCGCCACCTAGATCTGCACCAAATCCGGCTTCTGTGACTACATAGTCCCCTAATTTTAGTGCAGTATGTGTCGCTAAAATACTGTTGCAGCCATGGGCAATATTCGCAAAAGGACCACCATGTATGAATGCAGGTGTGCCATAGATCGTTTGTACTAAATTCGGCTTGATTGCATCCTTCAATAAAAGTGCAAGTGCCCCTTCTGCTTTTAGATCCCCTGCAGTCACTGGCTGACGATCGAATGTATAACCAACCACGATTCGAGCCAGACGCATTTTTAGATCATCGATATCAGTAGCTAAACAGAGGATAGCCATGATTTCACTAGCCACAGTGATGTCAAATCCATCTTCTCTTGGCACACCTTGAATCGGACCGCCTAGACCAACAATGACTTTTCGCAATTCACGATCGTTCAAATCAACGACCCGTTTCCAGATAACTCTTCGTGCGTCGATATTCAACTCATTTCCTTGATGGATGTGATTATCCAAAATTGCAGATAACGCATTATTTGCCGAAGTAATCGCATGCATATCTCCAGTGAAGTGCAAATTGATATCTTCCATCGGTAACACTTGTGCATAGCCGCCACCAGCTGCGCCTCCTTTGATTCCCATGACTGGGCCTAAAGATGGTTCTCGTAGCGCGATAACTGTTTTTTTATCGATTTTATTCAATGCATCACCTAGGCCAACTGTCACTGTTGACTTTCCTTCACCAGCAGGCGTTGGGTTGATTGAAGTAACTAAAATCAGCTGTCCGTCTGATTTCTGTTTTAGATCATTGATCATGGAAAAATTGATTTTCGCTTTATACTTTCCGTATAATTCTAGATCATCCTCCTGGATACCAATTGTTTTTGCAACTTCAATAATCGGCTTTAATGTTGTTTCTTGCGAAATTTGTAAATCACTCTTCATCAAAACACTCCTTTTCACGAACTATATTTCTAAAAAATAGATCATTTGTTAAGATAATAGTAATTATACCTGTTTTTAATTTAAAAAAAAATAGCTTTTTTAATTTATTTGACGTACCTATAAATACTCTTTATAATATAGTCAATGATCAGACTTTAGAAAGGTCGTGAGTGCTTTGACCACAGGAATCGTGAAATGGTTTGACAATAAAAAAGGATATGGATTTATCAGTTATGATGAGACAGAAGAAATATTCGTCCATTTTACTGCAATCGAAGAAGAAGGTTTCAAATCACTTGAGGAAAATCAAACTGTTGAATTTGAAGTGATTGAAGGAAATCGTGGTACACAAGCGGCCCATGTAAAGAAACAAGTAATTGATAACTGAAGATACTGAAACGGCTATGTATAAACATAGCCGTTTTTTTTCTTTATTCAAGCTCGCAGCTGTTTTGGTTTATCCAAGTAGTCAAATCTTTTGAACAGCTGAAAGATCCCTGTTTTTCTCAGTTATTTCTCCGAACTAAATCCTCTTGTTGCCGCTTTATTTTCTAGTTGCTCTTGTTGATCATTGTCTTTAAAAAATGACACAAATGAAGCTTGAGCTTTTTTTTGCATTAGATAAAAGGAAGGTTCTGTCTTTCCTACATACTTGATTTTAACTCCTCGCTTTTCTGGAATGACCTTGTCGATCTCTTGTACGGTGATCACACGATCTTTCCAAAATGCAGCATATCTGATCTTTATCGAATGAGAGTTCAAAACAAACGCACGTCTTAGACCAAGAAATAGGAAAATTAAAAATAGCCCCAAGACTAAATTACTTTTCCAATACGGTCTAGTATTCTCAAGAGATAAGATCAAACTGAAAAATAAAATAATCAAGGTCAATGACCAATAAATGATCGTCTGCGCCCATTCAGGCTGCCAGCGAATTATTTTTTTCATCCTTCAACCTCGCATCAATTAGTAATGGTATAATTATAGCATAACACTATTTTTATAAAAAGGAGTGTGTTTCCCTTATGATAAAAGTATATATGGATGCTTCGACAAAAGGCAACCCCGGTCCTAGTGGCGGTGGGATACTGATTGTCCACGAAAACCGACAAGAACAGCTTAAGGTCCCTCTTTCAGAAGGCTCAAACCATCAAGCTGAGTTTGAAGTCTTTTTAAAAACTTTAACAATTCTAAAGGAAAAAGGTCTTACAAAAGAAACCATCTTGTGTTATTCAGACAGTAAAGTTTTAGTTTCAACAATCGATAAAGATCATACATCCAATCAAAATTTTATCTCGTACTTCCAAGCCATCCAGACACTTCTCTTGGAATTCACATTATTGATACTTCAGTGGATACCTGAAAGTAAAAATAAAGGAGCCGACCATTTAGCACGACAAGCCTTACAAGCACTGCTGGATAAAGAGTAAGAATGTTCCTTCTCTCATCTTTGACCATTCAGCGCAAAATTAAAGAGTCTTTTTAAAGACTCTTTAATAAAGCAAATAATTATGATCAAATGTGATATCTAAATCATAATTGCCGATTCTTTCCTCGATCTGGACACGAAGCACACGTTCTAATTCTTCATCAGAAAAGTTGAACTTCTCAGGCACCACCACATCGAATTGCAATTCCTTTCCATTACGAATCATACGAAGATCATGGAGTTTCAAGCCTTCTCCAGTTTCCTTGATGATCTTTTTAAGAACTTTTAGTATTTCTCTATAATTTTCATTGTTCACCGGCACTGGATCAAGGTGGCAAACCAATTCTACATCTAAAGTCTTTTTAAAGTCTTTTTCGATGATATCCATGATTTTATGGGCTTGGTTCAAATCAAGACTATCATCTACCTCGATATGAACAGAAGCAAATTTCTTACTTGGTCCATAATTATGAACAAGGAGATCATGGAACCCTAAGATGTTCTCATAGGATAATAGCAGTTTTTCCATCGCTAAAATTTCTTCTTTTGTTGGTCGACTTCCTAATAATTCATAAACAAAGTCACGTAGCATCATGATGCCACTTAACAAGATATACCCTGCCAAAGCAAACCCAACATACCCATCGATTCGCCAGCCCATCAACCATTCGATCCCTGCCGAAAGCAAAACTGCTAATGTTGTATAAACATCGTTGTAGCTGTCTTTAGCTGTTGCACGTAAGGTTTCTGAATCGATGGATTGCGCGATCGTTACATACATTCGACCTTGGACAAATTTTAAAATGATGGAAAAGAGTAACACTATAAAAATAATCGGAGAAAGTGTAAGACTTTCCGGATGGATGATTTTTCCAATCGAGGTCTCTAAAAATTGAAACCCGACATACGTAATAATGATCGAAACAAACAAACCGCTGATATATTCAAACCGCTCATGGCCATAAGGATGCTCTGGATCTGCCGGTTTTGCTGCAATCTTAAAACCCACTAAGGTTAAAATCGACGAAGCGGTGTCTGACAAACTGTTGATAGCATCTGCCATGATCGAGACACTTCCAGAAAAGAGACCAATCGTTAACTTTGAAATAAATAAGATCAGGTTGGAGAGCAAGCCTAAAACGCCAGCTAAGACCCCTTTTTTTGTTCGTTCTACAGATGTTATTTTCTTCTTTTTTGTCACTTTTTTACCCTTTCTCTCGTTATTATGGTTTAAGGGGTGTTGCTGAAAATAGTGCTTTTGCAATCAACGGGGTGATCACACCTGCTCCAATTGCTTCTGGAATACCATTGATTACAGCGATTCCTGCTAATGTTTTGAATAGCAAAGAAGAATCGACTCCATACGCTTCTGCAGTAGCCCCCGTATAAAACAATCCCATAAATCCTAAAACCAACACTGTGTTTACCAGTGAACCCAATACGCCAGCAACTGCCGAACCAACAACTATTGAGTGATACCGTCGATAGATCCAGTGAAAAACAAGACCTGCCACTAGACCTACTAAGACACGAGGAACAACAGAGATGATCGGATTCGTAAAGACAAGTGTATCAAATGGAGTCGTTGGCATTGCATATGCGCGAATGATTGTTGCTATCCCCCAAAACAAGCCAATAACCATCCCATCTTTTGGTCCTAAAACAACGGCTGCTACAATTACTGTGATATGGATGATCGTCAAGCTTATAAAACCTAGTGGAATGAACCCTAACCACGGTACCATTGCTTGAACAATGATAATTGCTAATAAAATCGCACGAATCACCAAACGAAATGTTTTATTTTTAGTATTCATCTATTTCCCTCCTTATTTTCTTTATCCTAATCGTAAAAGGTTTTGCTTATTTGTCAACTAATTGATTACAAATCAGCACAAAACAAGAAACTTGGAGTGATGTTGTCACTCCAAGTTAGTATTACTTATTCAAATTTGATAACTGTTCTTATTGATTCGCCAACCATGCTTTCGCTTCTGACAATGCATCTGGAATACCCGCTGGATTTTTTCCACCTGCTTGAGCCATGTCAGGTCGACCACCGCCACCGCCGCCAACTTTTGGTGCGATTGCTTTGATCAAATTGCCAGCTTTCAAACCAGCTTCATTCATTTCTTTTGTCATCGCAGCCAATAAGCTGACTTTTCCATCCTGTTCGTTTGCTAGAACAAGAATGTCAGAAATCGCTTTTTGTTTCCATTGGTCTGCTAATTGACGCAATTGGTTCATGTCTTTCACTTTGACTTGAGCTGTGATTATTGTTTTTCCATTGATTGTTTCGCTATTTTTGAATATATCGCCTGCTTGTTGATTTGCCAACTTGCTAGCCAATTGTTCATTTTCTTTTTGCAGTTCTTTCAGTTGTTGTTGCAATTGTTCTGTTTTAGACACTACTTCTTTCAACTGAGGAGATTTTACGATTGCAGCGACATCTTTCAACTGTTGTTCTTCTTCTTCAAGAAGTTCATATGCTTCTTTACTTGTTACTGCTTCAATACGACGAACACCTGCACCAATACCAGATTCAGAAACGATTTTGAATATCCCGATATTTTCAGTATTTGCTACATGCGTTCCGCCACAAAGTTCGATCGACCAATCACCCACATTGACTACGCGAACTTCACGACCATATTTTTCACCAAATAGCGCCATAGCCCCCATGTTTTTAGCTGTATCAATATCCGTTTCGATCGTTTCGACTGGAATAGCTTCCCAGATTTTTTCATTAACGATTTTTTCCATTTTGATCAATTCATCTGTTGTGATTTGACCAAAGTGAGTAAAGTCAAAACGTAAGTGGCCTGGAGCAACTAATGAACCTGCTTGATTCGCATGTTCTCCTAATACTTCTTTTAATGCTTTATGCAATAAATGGGTCGCTGTATGATTTTTGATGATTCGATTTCTTCTAGGTGCATCGATCAATAAATGGTAGACTTTTCCTTCTTTGATTGTTGAAAGAACCTCAACCGTATGCATAAACTGACCATTTGGCGCTTTTTGCACGTCAACGACATTTGCCACAATATCACCAGAGGCATCAATGATCCAACCAGTATCTGCTACTTGTCCACCCATTTCCGCATAGAATGGTGTTTCAGCAAAAATAAGTTGTGCTTCACCTTCTGTAAGCTCGCTTACAAGTTCTTCACCTTTGACGATTACCAAAAGTTCACTATTTGATTCAATATGATCATAGCCGACAAATTTACTTTCAACCTTGATATCTGTCAATAAAGCAGATTGTACGCCCATAGACTTTTCAGTGCTACGCGCAGAGCGGGCACGTTCTCTTTGTGCTTCCATTTCTTTTTCGAAGCCAGCATGATCTACTTTTAGCCCTTCATCTTCCGCCACTTCTTCTGTTAATTCGACTGGGAATCCATAGGTATCATAAAGTTTGAAGATATCTTTTCCAGAAAGTGTTGTGCCGTTTTCTTTTTTGACATCCGCGATGACTTGATTCAGGATTTCCAATCCTTCATTGATTGTTTCATTAAATCGTTCTTCCTCTGTTCGAACCACTTTTTCAATGAATTCTTTTTGTTGAAGGACTTCAGGATAATAACTAACCATGATCTCTCCAACAACTGGCACAAGGTCATATAAAAATGCTTTTTCGATCCCTAATTTTTTGCCATGCATCACAGCACGACGTAGTAGGCGACGTAGTACATAACCGCGTCCTTCGTTAGATGGTAAAGCCCCGTCTCCAATAGCAAAAGACAACGCACGAATATGATCGGCAATAACTTTATAAGAAATATCTGTAACAGGATTTTCACCGTATTTTACTTGCTTGCTTAATTTTTCTACCGCATGGATGATTGGTAAGAATAAATCTGTTTCGAAGTTCGTTGGAGCATCCTGAACAATGGAAACCATCCGTTCAAGTCCCATCCCCGTATCAATGTTTTTATGTGGCAATGGTTCAAATGTATTATCTGGTTTGTGGTTAAATTCAGAAAAAACAAGATTCCAGATTTCTAGGTATCGTTCATTTTCCCCACCAGGATAATTTTCGGGATCATCTTCTGCTAAGTCATTATAAGCTTCTCCGCGATCGTAGAAGATTTCTGTATCTGGACCACATGGACCGGCACCGATATCCCAGAAATTATCTTCCACATCAATGATATGATCCATTGGTAACCCAACTTCTTCATGCCAAATACGTTTTGCTTCTGTATCTTTGGGATAAACAGTCACATATAGTTTCTCAGAATCGAAAGCCATCCATTCAGGACCAGTTAAAAATTCCCATGCCCAGTGAATTGCTTCATTTTTAAAGTAATCCCCGATTGAAAAGTTCCCTAACATCTCAAACATCGTGTGGTGGCGAGCTGTCTTCCCAACATTTTCAATATCGTTCGTACGAATCGATTTTTGCGCATTTGTGATTCTTGGATTTTCTGGTACGACTGAACCATCAAAATATTTTTTTAATGTTGCAACCCCAGAGTTGATCCATAATAAAGTTGGATCATTCACTGGAACTAACGATGCACTCGGTTCGATTATATGCCCTTTTGATTGAAAGAAATCTAAAAACATTTGTCGAACTTGCGCACTACTTAATTGTTTCATTTCATAACCTTCTTCCTTGATTTTAAAGTACAAAAAAACACCATCACAGCCAAGGACGAAAACTCGCGGTACCACCTTGATTGCAATGATGTTCGATCATTACCTCTTAAACTCGATAACGCTGAGTGGCGTTGATATTGCTATCAAGAAAAAAAAGGGAGCAATTTGGATGTAGACTATTCTTTTTTCAGCCTAGAAAGAATTTTCTGTCAGTCTTTGAACAAACAAACCATATCCTTTTCGTACCTTATTAGTATACGTATTCTCATTTCTTCTGTCAACAACTCTCGAAGATTTCTTTCCTTATTCCATAAACATTTTTTGTTCAAATAGCTTTGAAAGATTATAATCACAAGAAATTCTTTCAAAAAGAGAAAACATGCTTACTATTCATCAAGAAAAGCAATAGCCTTAGATTTATCCAAAACAACAGTAAAATCCCTGCCAGATCAAGATAAATTGGTATCTAAAATCTAGATAACACAACACTAACACTCAGTATTATTGATTCAATACATTTATCCTAGCTTAGAGATAGTTAAATTTACAAGAAAAAAGCAAGCCAGGATGACTAGCTCACTTTTGAAGTTTTATTTATGTGAATTTTTCTTGTTTTTTCTAGCAGTTCTTGTTTGTTGTCTTCGTTCAATCTTGCGTTCTTTTTTGTTCTTTTCCGCGATTGCCCAATCGATTTTTTTCTTATACCCAGGTTTGATTTTTTTCTTTTTCTTTTTCACAAGGCCAATCAATGTTGGATCAAGAATATCTTTTGATTTTTCCCGTTTCGTTCGGCGGTTTCGATCATAAGTTTTAATGATTTCATCATTCTTGATCTCCATTGGTTCAAAAGTCACACCGATTTTTTCAATGCCATCGATTGCTTGTTCATCACTTGGAGAATATAACGTGATTGCTGTTCCTTTCAGCCCATTACGTCCTGTACGACCGACACGATGGATAAAGAAATCTAAATCACCAGGAACTTCTGCATTAATAACATGGGACACTCCTTCGATATCGATTCCACGAGCAGCTAGATCCGTAGCAACAACATATTGATACTCTAAGTTTTGTACTTGACGCATCACACGTTTTCTTTCTCGAGGTGTGATTCCCCCATGGATTTTTGCAACTTTAAGACCTTGATTTTTCAAGTAGTCCGCAATTTCATCCACATTTTGCTTAGTATTTGCAAAAACGATTGTCAGATAAGGATGACCGATCGTTAGCAATTGATAGATCATTCGATTTTTATCTTTCCCTTTAGTTGAAATCAACCAATTTTCAATATCTTCAGAAATGACTGCTTTCGGTTTGATTTCTTCAATGATTGGATTGACCATATACTTACGTAAAAATGGACGTAGTTTTTCAGGAATTGTTGCTGAGAACACTAAGAATTGCAGTTTTTCAGGTAACCGACTTGCAATTTGATCGACTTCATTTAAAAAGCCCATATCTAATGTCATATCCGCTTCATCCACTACAAAAGCAAAAGCTGTATGGATCTTCAACGCTTGCTCATTCATCATATCTAAAATTCTACCTGGTGTACCAACTACAACATGGGGTTGTTGGTGATGCAAACGATTCAATTGACGTTGTTTGTCTGTTCCGCCGACAAAATTTGATACACGGACTTCTGGACTTGAAAATTTCGCAATCTGACTAGCAGCATCATAGATTTGCGTTGCAAGTTCCCGGCTAGGGGCAGTGATAACCACTTGAACTTCTTCTTTTTCAGCATTTATTTTTTCAAATAATGGCAATAGGAATGTGTGTGTCTTCCCTGAGCCAGTTTGTGATTGACCAATGATATTCTTTCCTTTAGCGATCAATGGGATCAATCGTTCTTGGACTTCAGTGGGTTGTTTGAACCCTTTTTCCATCAATGCTTCATTGATATATGGTTTAAAATGGAATTGTTCAAAATTACTCATTTTAGCACCTCTTCTCTTTCATTTTTTCACGACTTTCGAATTATAACACATACAGGCATTTTTTGCTTCCTTATTTCAAACTCTGCATCCCTGCAACTTATTGTTTATGCTTGTCTTCAATCGTACTGATTGTATGCGTATGGCTTGCCTTCTCATAAAATAAGACTCGTTTTTTTCGGATAAAGGATAGAATAATGTTCAAAACAAAAATAAATTGTGCAAACAAAATCCCAAGATATATAAATACTGAAGTCAACTGAGTCACACCCGTTGTATGATCAAAAACAATTTGCAGCAACTGCGAGATCCAACTTAAACCATAGAAAATAAAGTAGAGATACGCATAGCGGACAAACAATGATTTGAAGCTAAGTTTTGAGTTATCATCTGCTACGATCTTTATACGAACGATTCTCTTTCCAAGGGTTCGCCCATTAGTCAAATAAGGTACTAGCATAAAGTATAAGATGACTTCAATAAATATCCATCCACCACTTGAAGTGATACTTCCTATTTTAAAAGCCGCTTGCAATAACAACGTGATGATAAAAGTCAAAACAGACAAGAAACCCCAATCAATCAAATAGGCGACCAACCGTCTGGTAAGCGAAACCGTCTTCCCCTTTTCATATGAGATTTCATCCATTCGTGCTCTAGTTGGTAACATAAAGGTGAAAACTGGTTCGATGATGAAGCCCAATGCGCCACCGAGGGTATTTGTGAGGAGATCATTTACATCAAATAAACGATACGGTCTAGGGTAGATAAAATAAAGACCGCTCAGCTGTGTCAACTCAAAAAACAATGAGAGACAAAAGCTTGCAATGACAGTTTTTATAAAAGAAAAACGGAAATAGTACCTTAAATAGATACCAAAAGGCACAATCAGTAATAAATTGAACACTGGCTCTAAGAAAACACTTTGTCTCATCGCGGGCAAGTACGTACTTGGATCTGATAAAACTAAGACTGTATTTTGTCTAAAATGTTCCCAAGTAGCGAATAAATGCAGTTCCATTTTTGGCCCTGTCATCTGTGCCACAGCTTCTTTCGTAGGTAATGGCAAGATCACCAAAAAATATGCACATAGTAAATAAAAGACAAATGAGTACAAAACAATTGCTCTCGTTAAAATAAATGTTCCATACTTTCGATATTCATAAATAAAGAAAACCGATGAGATCGCTAATGCTAAAAATGGAAAAACAATCAGCGCAAATCTTATCGGTTCAATATAACTTGACATAAAAATCCCCCCCAAAAGATGTATATTTATCTTATCAGTACCGTTACAAAATATGCAAGTAATGGAGGTATTATTTTTAAAATTAAATCAATTGAAGTATGATAAACATGAAGGGAGGAATGAACAATGTTGAATATCTACTTTGTTTTTGGGGTTCCTATGTTTTTATTGATCCTTTATTTTGTTTTTGCGTACATACGCAAAAAAACGACTATCCACTATCTAGGCTTTATCCTCCTGATCATCTCAGGATTTATGCTGGTTTTCAACCTTCAAACGTGGCAACAGGCCTTACAAGAATTGGATCAATTCTCAGCAAAAGCTCTTTCTGAAAGAGTAGGTTATCCGATCTATCTGATTTGGGTACCTATTATCATTGCGTTTTTTTTGATCATACTCAACCTTTTGCGGGCGTTTCGCCGCTTCAACTACTTAAAAAGCAAAACATAAAAAAACGACTTTGTGTGATTAGGCAGCTTCCTAATACTCAAGGTCGTCCTATTTTTGATTAGTACAATGTGATCAATGCAAATTCATCTCGATACCGGGCCCTAATGGAATATTGAATACATAGAAAAGAATGAACAAAATCACCCATGTAATAATCAAGCCGACTGAGTGAGGTAACATCATCGAGATGATCGTTCCAACACCTGTTTTTTTCTGATACTTTGCCGCAAATGTCACGATCAATGCAAAATAAGGCATCAATGGTGTAATAATGATGATTGGAGAATCTGCTACACGGTAAGCGGCTAAAACAGCTTCTGGCGCAATCCCCAATTGATACAATAATGGAACAAAAATGGGTGTTAAGATTGCAAATTTAGGCACAGCTCCTACCAATACAAAGTCAAGCAATAATACTAACGCTAAGAAACTGAGCAACAATGCCAAACTACTTAAATTCATTCCTTCGATGATCGTCGCCGAGTTTACGGCCCAAACCGTTCCTAGATTGGTAAAATTGAAGTAAGCAATAAATTGGCTGATGATCAATAGTAAGAAGATCATCCCGCCTAAGTTACTAAATACTTTGATGATTGGCATAACGACGTCTAAACTTGATTTGATCTTGCCAATTGCTTTTCCAAAGCAAATAGCTGGAACCAAAAAGACGATCAGGATCAATGAAATCAAACTATCCATGAAAGGCGTAGAACCAATCAATTCTCCAGTTTCTGGATGGCGCAACGCTGCTCCTTCTGGGATCGTGATCAGTAAGATAACTGTCAATACAACTAAAAAGCCGGTCAATGCCCAACGCAACCCTTTTGATTCATCCTCGAGTTCGTCATTTGCAATGGCTTCCTCTTCTTTGAATATTCCTAAACGTGGTTCGATCAATTTTTCATTGATCAGTGTACAAACGATGACGATCAACACACTAGAAACAATCGAAAAATAAAAATTAGCCATCAAATCAACAGAGTAACCCGGGTTTATAATATGTACAGCATCATTCAAAATCTCAGTAAGCATCCCATCTATCGGTGTAATGACAAGATTGACACCGAACCCGCCTGAAACACCAGCAAACGCCGCCGATAGACCAGCTAAAGGATGCCGTCCCACTTTATAAAAGACTGCTGCGCCTAATGGGATCAAAACCAAGTAACCCGCATCAGAAGCGATACTTGACATGACTCCTAGTAAAACTAAGACTGCAGTCAAAGATGATTTAGGAACAACTTTCACTAATTTGCGGATCATCGCACCAATTAACCCTACTTCTTCCGCAAAACCTACGCCTACCATTGCCACTAAAGTCACACCAAGTGCTTGAAAACTCATTAGATTTGAAACCGTTGAAGTTAAGATAAAGCGAATACCTTCTCCGCTAAACAAACTCTTTACGTGAACTGTCGTTGATTCCAACTGTCCACTATCTGAATTAAATACTTCATAAGTGGCATTCTGCCCCATCATTTGAAAAATTTGTGATAGTACAGCCACAAACACGATGAGCATCAAGAAAATAATTGCGGGATGTGGTACACGATTCCCCAGTTTCTCTACACCATCTAAAATTTTATCTAATTTTGAATGATTCTTTTTTACGCCTTCTTTCATTGTTTTTATCTCCTTTAAAAGTAGCCGGTTGGCAAAGAAGTTGACTCTTCCTTAAACTTAGATGAACAAACTTAATTGATAGTAATCCCTACAGGAATAGCTTCATTTGAATGCAACATATCAAATGAATAGTGCCCATCCTAAAAAGTACTTGATATTCTACTCGCTATACCAACCAGCTCATCTATCCATTCTTTTTATTGTTTTCCAAATAATTGTGCTGCAATTTTTCTACCAGTTGGCGTATCTGCTAATCCACCTTCTGCCGTTTCTTTGAACATGGTTGGCATCTTTCTTCCCACTTGATCCATCGCTTGTATCACCTCATCTGCGGGAATAGCACTCTTGATACCTGCTAAGGCCATATCTGCCGTTAACAAAGCAAGTGATGCCCCCATTGCATTTCGTGTGATACAGGGAATCTCCACTAGTCCTGCGACTGGATCACAGACTAACCCCATCACGTTCATCAAAGTCAGTGCTACGGCATGACCGCATTGTTCAGGGGTGCCCCCAGCAAGCTCAACGAGGCCTGCACTTGCCATTGCACTAGCAGAACCAACTTCTGCTTGACAGCCCCCTTGAGCACCACTTATGGACGCCTGATTGGCAATTGCTAATCCTACTGCTCCTGCAGTAAACAAAAAGTTGACTTGCTGATTTTCATTCACCCCATGGACTTCTTTCATCATTGTAATGACGCCAGCACATACTCCGGCACTTCCAGCGGTTGGAGTTGCGCAGATCACACCCATCGATGCATTCAATTCATTCGTTGCAATAGCGTTTCTTGCTGCTTGCAGCGTGTTTTTCCCGCTAAAAGGCGACATTTTTTCTAAATAATCAGTGAGCTTCGGTGCATCACCACCTGAAAATCCCGTCACAGAGGCTACATCAGTCAAGCCTTTTTCAACTGCTTGTTCCATTGCCACTAAATTTCTCGCCATTTCTCCCCAGATGTCTTCTTTTGTCCGTCCGCTTACTTTCATTTCTAAATCAATCATCACTTCAGCCAGACTACTATCAGCTGCTAGAGAAATCAGCTCAGCTATTGTTACCATTCTTTTATTCTCCCTCACTGTCATGTCAGCGACATCACACTTTCTATTGGACTAAACGGTAAATAGCATCTGCATAGATAGCAGTCGCTTGATAGATATCTTCGACATACATATATTCATTTGGTTGATGCATTACATTTTCACGGCCAGGGAAAAGAGCGCCAAAAGCACAACCTTTTTCTAGAACTCTGCCATAAGTACCCCCGCCAATCGTGCACTCGTCTCCTTTTTCACCTGTATGCTCTTCATAAACTTCCAACAATGTTTTGATAAAAGGATCTTCTGCAGATACATAATGGGGCAGTTTGATATCCCCAATGATTTTTGCTGAAACAGCGAATGGTTGTAACAATTCACCTATCTCTTGTAAAATTTTTTCATTTGTTGTTCCTTTTGGATGACGAATATTGATAATGATTTGCTTTTCATCAGTATCATATCTGAATACATTGGCACTTGAAGTCACTTGACCCATCACTTCATCTTCCCAATAAATATTAAGCAAATGTCCATTGAAATCTTTATGTAGATAGTTGGCAATCACAGAAAGATAATTTGACCCGTCCGCATCAAATTGATAGCGATTTAAAAATTCACCTAAATAAGTAGCTGCATTGATTCCCTGTTTAGGGTCTTGCGCATGGACTGCTTTTCCAGTAATTTTGAATGTTGCGATATCCTCCGCCAATTCAAATGTACCTTTCAAGTGGTTTTCTTCTAAAAAACGATCAAAATCATGTGCCAGTATATCGATCAACTCTAGTTTTATTATATTTACGACCGCAACAGCCTCACTAGGGACCATATTTGAACGTAACCCTGAAGTAAAACTTGCCAATTTCAGCTTACTCGCTTCACTTTTTTGACTTTCAAACGATAATTCACAGGATATGATACCCTTCTCTCCATTGATGATCGGAAAGTTTGCATCTGGTGAAAAGCCAACTTTTGGTAGTGCTTCTACTTCTTCATAGCGATGGATTCCTGTCCATTCACTTTCTTCATCTGTTCCGAAAATAAAGCGGATTTTTTTATTGATCGGCAGATTCAATTTTTTGATCAGTTTTACAGCGTAATAAGCAGCAAGTGAAGGTCCTTTATCATCACTTGACCCTCGGGCAAATAGTTTTCCATCTTTGATGACCGGCTCAAAAGGATCGGTGTCCCACCCTTGACCAGCAGGAACTACATCGACATGTCCAAGAATCCCGAACATTTCTGCTTCTTCAGGTCCATGATCGATATGTCCAGCTAAATTACCGATATTTTTCGTTTTGAATCCATCTCTTTCGCCAAACGCTAATACTTTTTGTAATGCTAAAGCTGGTCCAGGTCCTAACGGATATTCTTCCGTTCGATGTTCAATGTCTCGTACGCTATCAATAGCCAAAAGTTCTTTTAGATCATTCATTAATTCTTCTTTTATTGACTCTACTTCATTTTGCCAATTGATTTTCATAGTAACCTCCTGATGATTCATAGTTATGTGTGTTTGATCGTCTCTATTTCGTTATATTCTTCTATTTTACAGATCTCAATGTTTCCACCACCGATTGAGATACCAGTGACAGCTACACTTTTATTGATCGATTTTAAGATGATTTTCACTGTATTGGGATGATCCATTTCTTTTTTTGAAGGAATAAAACATACCTCGATTCCTTCGCGGTAAGCTAGTGCAAACGACTCTCCTAAGTTAGGATCATCAGGCAGCATTCCGAGGAGTCCACCCACTAACGCAACGTCTGTCCCATGTCCGCGATAGGTTTTCCCAAAAGAACCATATAAATAGATATCGACCTCTGTCGGTTTTTCCTGGAACATTTCTCTGGCAAACTTTCCGATTTTTGCAGCACCGGCTGTATGGGAACTACTAGGACCAACCATGATCGGCCCGATAATATCAAAGACACTCGAATACTTAGCTGTCATATCCTCTCTCCTGGTCCATGTTTTCCCTTCAAATAGATATAAATTGGAATGCCTGCTAATGTTATTGCGATCCCGCTAGCTGCTAGTACTGTTTGGGTTACTAAGGTACTAGCAACGATAAAGATCCCGCCCACGATTGCGATCAGTGGGATCACTGGATAGATGGGTACTTTATAGGGCCTTTTCAGGTCTGGTTCTTTTTTTCTTAAAATAATCACGCCAATAAAGACCATCGTGTAAAATATCCAGATAACGAAGACGAGCATATCTGTCAGCATATCAAACCCACCAACCATCATCAGACCTACAGCAATGCTCAGTTCTAAGATACCTGCTACTAAAGGTATTTTCGTATGATTGGTCAATTTGCCCAAATACTGACTAAATGGTAACCGTTTTTCTTTCGCCATCACGTATGGAAGGCGCATACCAGTCAACGTATAACCATTGATTGTTCCGTAAACAGAGATCAAGATACCGATTGTGACTAACTTACCGCCAAAACCACCAAAAATCATTGTTGCTACTTCACTGGCTGCATTGCTGTTGCCACTGACACCTTCGATTGAAGCAGTTTTTAAAAAGACTGCATTGACTAATAAATAAACCACCATGATACCAATAATTCCTATAGAAATAGCTTTAGGAAGATCTTTGGCTGGCTTCTTTAATTCACCTGCAAGATTCCCCACATGAATCCACCCATCATAAGCAAACATCGTCGCTAAAAGTCCCGCTCCTAATGCCGAAAACAACGGAAGATCTTTCCCTGCTTCAAATGGGAAAAGCTGAAATTCCACTCCACCACTGCGAGATAGTCCAAATAAAACGATCAATAGTAAGGGAATCAATTTGCAAACTAAAGTGATCGACTGAAAGGTGCCACCCACTTTTGATCCTAGAAAATTGATCAACATGATCGTTACAGCTGCAATGATAGCGACTGGCACGATCAAAGAATTTGTTAAGCCAAAAAGATTGACGAATTGCGTACCGAAAATAATGGATAGTGCGGCGACATTTGCGGGAAAATAAATGATTACTTGCGCCCAACCTAGTAAAAATGCAGCAGTTTTTCCATAGATCCGTTCGATATATTTGATCATTCCGCCTGTTTCAGGTATCGCTGCTGCTAATTCTGCACCAGTCAATCCTGCACAAACTGAAATCACTCCCCCTAAAAACCATGAGAACATATGTAAGCTGACAGAGCCCGTCACTTCGGCGACACTTGCCGCTTTAAAGAAAACTCCAGCTCCGATCACCGTACCCATCACAGTGGATAGAGCAGTAAAAAAGCCCATGGTTCTTTTTAAGCCTTCTTCGTTCCCTTCGATATTTAATTGTGCTACTTCGTTATTCTCCATCTCCCTTTTCCTCCCTGAGCGTGGGACAAAAGTAAGAAACACTTTTGTCTCATTCATTAAAACGAATAAACGGTAGGAGCAGAAGCAACTCCTTCGGAGATAAGCCGAAATTCAAAAAAATTTGAAAAGCAATTTTCGTTAATTTCTTCTTATTTCTCGGAGTTAAACACTTCTGTTCCAGCCTCTTTTTATATTTTTGAAGGGGTTAGACTGTGGTTGCTAATTTTTCTTGAAGTTTCGTCAACATGTCTTGTGTCATCGCGTGTAGATCATATTTCGGACAGAAACCCCATTCTTCTTGTGCACAACTAATATTCAATGAGTCTGGCCAAGACTCAGCAATGGCTTGTCTAACAGGATCTACCTCATAAGTCATTACAAAATCAGGGATGAACTTTTGAATTGCTTCCTTGATTTCCTCTGGTTCAAACGCCATTGCTGAGATATTAAATGCATTACGATGGATCAATTTCTTTGGATCAGCATTCATCAATTGGATGATCGCCTCGATCGCATCTGGCATATACATCATATCCATTGAGGTACCTTGACCAATGAAACAGGTGTATTTCCCCTCTTTGATCGCTGAATAATAAATATCCACCGCGTAATCTGTCGTACCCCCACCTGGTAAAGTTTTGTAAGAGATCAACCCAGGGAACCGAACGCCTCTTGTATCCACCCCGTATTTCGTATGATAATAATCACAAAGCAATTCACCGGCGACTTTTGTTACTCCATACATCGTAGTAGGGCGTTGGAGTGTATCTTGTGGTGTACTTTTTTTCGGAGTATCCGGACCGAACGCGCCGATCGAACTTGGCGTGAAAAACTTCAAATCAAATTCGCGTGCTACTTCTAAAGCATTGACTAAACCTACCATATTAAGATCCCAAGCAAATTTCGGCTTTGCTTCAGCGACAGCGGACAATAACGCTGCCAAATGGATCAACGTATCGACTTGATAGGTTTCTACTAAGCTACGCATCTTTTCATAATCCATGACATCTAAAATTTCGAATAGTTCATCATCCTCACTTTGTTCAGGTAAACGGATATCTGTGGCAATGACATTTTCTTTTCCTAGATCTTGTCTGAGACGCGTAACCAATTCTGATCCAATTTGTCCTAAACATCCAGTAACTAACACTTTTTTCATCGTAAGGCTCCTTTGCAAATTATTTTTTCTATTGAAAGCAAATCGATTAGTGGCTCTCGTTGAATAGCTACGGCAAATGAAGGAAATAATTTTTTTCTTAAATGATCCCCATCTCTTTTCCCACCTTCAAATAAACAGCGATTGCCTGGTCTAACATCTCTTTTGTATGTTCCGCAGTCGGCATATTGCGGACCCGCCCAGTTCCTAATGGTACAGTTGGAAAAACGATTGGCTTCACATAGATCCCTTGTTCAATCAATTTGCTTGAAAAACGTTGTGTCATTGTTTCATCACCTAAAATAACTGGGGTAATCGGTGTCTGTGAAACGCCGATATCATACCCGATTTTTTTCAACTCGCTTTGAAAATATTCTGCGTTTTCCCATACCTTATCAACTAATTCGGGATGATCTTGCATCAGTTGAATAGAAGTTAAGGCTGCGCCTGCGGCTCCTGGTGTAAGAGAAGTCGAAAATAAGAATGGGCGACTGCGCGATTTTAACCAATCAATCAATAACTTCGAGCCTGCCACATAACCGCCAATCACACCAATTGCTTTTGATAATGTTCCCATCTGCATGTCGATTTTATGATTCAAACCGAAATGCTTCACTGTACCAGCTCCTTTACCCATTACTCCAGATCCGTGGGCATCATCTACGTAAGTGATCAAGCCATATTTTTCCGCAATAGGTATCATGTCTGGCAAATTAGCTATATCCCCATCCATTGAAAAAACACCGTCCGTGATATACATTATTTTTTTATAACGTCCACTTTCCACTGCTGTCTTGGCTTTTTCTTCTAAGTCGGTCATATCCTGATGCTTCACTCGAATGATCTTCGCTCCTGATAATCGACAACCGTCGATTATCGAAGCATGATTCAATTCATCTGATAATATGGCATCATCTTTCGTCATGATCGCTGAAATTGCGCCCATATTACAATTGAAACCAGACTGAAAAACAATCGCTGCTTCCGTTCCTTTAAACTCGGCAATTTTATTTTCTAACTCCTGATGAATCTGTAACGAGCCATTGATCGTCCGAACTGCTCCAGCACCAACGCCATACTTTATAGTAGCCTCGATACATGCCTCCTTTAGTTCTGCACGGTTGACAAATCCTAAATAATTGTTAGATGCTAAGTTTATCAACCTCCGTCCTTCAACATTGATGATTGCTGCATTCGCTCCTTCTAGAATGTCGATCGTATTGTACAATCCTTGATCCTTTAATAAAGATAACTCGCGATCCAAATAATCTGACAGTATTCCTGAAGACATTTCCCCACCTCCATTTTTTTGAAACAAAAACCTAGGGATTCACTATATGCAAAACAGTATCCTCCCGTCTGTTATTATGCCTGTTGCTGGTAGCGCTTACATCAATAATGAGAGTTATTTAACCGCTTTTTTCAAACATAACGTTTTATTATGAAACGATTATTATCCAACCAACTTATTTATTTTTTTGATTCCAAGTTATTTTTAGTTTATTTTTTTCTACATTGTATAAAAATGCTTTTAAGGCAATAAAGAGAAAAATAGCAACTATTTTCTGAATTTTTTTTTAATTTAAATACTAGATTACTTCTTCTTGACTTGATAAAAAAACAATTAATCATCATTTTTATTAGTGTTTTCTCATATTCCGTCTGCAATGCAAAATTTCTGTGTGAGTCATACTCTATGTAAGAAATTTTTTCAGGATATCTCGTAAAAAAATAGCCGATTACAAATAAGACTTGTTCAGCATTATTTTTAGTTTATTGTTTGCTTAACAAACTAGCGACCATAAGAAGACATAGGGTGAAACGTGAGAAAATAGTTATCGGTGTGAAAGTATCGATCTATCGATTCATATTATTTGGAATAAGATATGTAACGAATACTTTTATGATAGGGATTGCTTATGCTTTTGCAACTCTATTTATGCTATATGATATTTATACAACCATCCGTGATGTAAAAGGACTAAAAAAAACATGGTTCATAACAATTGAACATTCAACATCTTTCATACCGCAACGATTGAAATGCAAACATTGTTTTATTACATAAGAATATCCTCTTGTGAAAAACTTTATGCTTAAATAGCCACTTGTAAGGAACAAGATCGGTGGGAACGGATTTCGCAAGCCAACCAATGAATTGATGATTTTAGACTATAATCAAAAGGAGGAAAAATTTCATGGTCTTTTTACCACCTAATAAAACAAAAGCTGAAGAACTACTTTTGGCGAATAACTTGCATCTCCGTAGTAATTACATTCTTGCTAGCAGTCGAATGAATCCTGTTGCTAAATCCGCTACTTGGTTGTTTTTATCAGCTCGAATCTTAATTATCACCAATCTGTTTGAAAAACCTTATTGCCTAGTATTTATAAAAGACAAAATAGTTGCAATAAAAATTTTGGGAAAAGGATCCGTTACAACTTATAACAAAAGTGACATAACTAATTTTTCGGTAAAAGATGGGCTAAATTCTACATTGATAATCGTCTTTCTTTATCAGGGCGAACCAATTTCTTTCAAATTATACCCATAAAAACGCTGGTTATCGTATTGCTTATAGCGCTGAAAACCTCAAAAAATTAGAAATGGATTCTTGGCAAGGTTACCTTAGAGAAGCTGAATGAACTCGTTCTGCTCTCAACAACAAGAAAAAAATTCATACTTTCTTTATACTTAAAAAAGCTGAATGTGGGACAAATCTAACAATCAATTTTGCTACAGACTCTCGAATAAACGTCATCCAAAAGTCAGTTTTTTCGGAAATTTCAAAAATCAAAACCACCCGTGTGAACGGGTGGTTTTGATTGACATGCTCTTCATCATTATGACTTCTTTAGCCAACTATCCGGTGTAAAATCCGGATCATCAATGCCCCACTCATTAAAAAATTCGACCAAGAAATTACGCATAAAACATTCTCGGTGCTTCGCTTCTTCTTTGCCATATGCTGTATTCATCAAATCTGGTAATAAGAAGAGTTTTTCGTAAAAGTGATTGATAACAGTTGATCCCTTACGGTAGTCAGCTTTATTGGTATAATTTGTTGGCTGGATTTTTGGATCAAAAATCGGGTGGCCATGTCCTCCACCAAAATAAGCTGTTCGCAAAATACCGATCGCTCCTAACGCCTCGATTCGATCTGCATCCTGAACGATTTGACCTTCTAGTGATAGCACTGGCGCCTGTTCAGATATCCCTTTTGAAAAAGACATATTTTCAATGATGAAGAAAATTGCATCGATCGTTTCTTTTTTTAAATCGATTGCTATTAGAAAATGTTTTAATTCTTGTTTCGCCACTTGTTCATCTCGAACAACTTTATCATCGATCGTATCATGCAGATAAGCAGAAGCAAGCGTGATAAATGGATCAGCTTGAGGTTCAGTCACTAGAATCTTTTTAGCTAACTTGACCACCCGTTTCGTGTGGTCACTTCCATGACCCGTCTGATCATTTGCCAACTGCTTCATGCTATATTCAGCAATTTGAGCTAGTTTTTCCATAAATGATACTTCTCCTTGTTTTTAATCGACTTGGTAGACAGAAAAATAGATTTTTTCCATGTAATCGATCAAATATTGAGGATTCAATCCTTCATTTGTAGCATCCTGGATCAATTGAGTTGGTTTACGTGACGCACCGTATTGATGGATATGTTCTTTCATCCATTCTTTGATCGGTGAATAATCATCTGAAGCTAAGATTTCATCAATTGATTGTTCTTTTTCCATTGCATGTAGCAGTTGTGCCGCATACATATAGCCTAATGCATAAGATGGGAAGTAGCCGAAACTAGCCCCTGACCAATGGACATCCTGTAAGATACCCTCTACATCATTTTCAGGACGAACACCCAGATATTCTTCATATTTATCATTCCAAATTTCTGGTAATTCTTCAATGGCTACCCCTTCATTAAAGATCATTTTCTCGATTTCATAACGAATAATGATATGCAACGGATAAGTTAAGCTATCTGCTTCAATCCGTATTAAACTAGATTGTGTTTTTTTCAATGATCGGTAAAAATCATCAAAGGAGATATCATCAAATGTACCTTCTGCACATTCTTGGAAAAATGGATACTGTTTCTCCCAGAAATTGCGGTTGCTTCCAATAATGATTTCATTGAAAAGGGATTGTGACTCATGGATTCCCATAGAAGTACCTTGATAAATTGGCGTATATGCATATTTTTCATCGATATCCTGTTCATACATCCCATGACCAGCTTCGTGGATCACACCAAAAACTGCCATTTTGAAATCATGCTCATTCCAACGTGTAGTGATCCGTGCATCATTATGATTGATACCAAGCATAAAAGGATGGATCGTATCATCTAAACGGCCTCTTGAAAAATCATAGCCTAATTGCTCAATGACACCGACTACAAATTTTTCTTGTTGCGCCTTTGTCATTTTTCGTGAAAGGAAATCTGTTCTGGGCTCATGTCCTTTTTCCTTTAATGTTTGACGAATCTTGAGAATTCCCGATTTCAACTGATCAAATACCCGATCTAAGATCTCAACGGTAATTCCTGGTTCATATTGATTCAACAAAACGTCATAATCCGTTGCTTCGTCTTTTTTCCAATAAGGAATCAATTCTTTTGTCAATTCGATGTTCTTTGTTAGCGCTGGTTGGAAATCCGTAAATTTTTTCGATTCACGAGATTTTTGCCATTGCACTTGAGCGCTAGAAGTTGCAGAGGTCAGTGCAGTCATTAGTTCTTCTGGCACTTTATATTCTAACTCATAGTCTTCTTTCACTTTTTCAAAGATGACTTTTCCTGTTTCAGACAATTCAGTAGGATGTTCGGAAAAGTAATGAATGGCTTCTTTGATTTTAGGGCCGATTTTTTTTGAAAAATAAATACTATATAGATAACTATTTACTTCGCTTCGCTCATTACTAGCCTTTTCAGGCATTCCTGTTTGGATATCCCAATCCAAGATTCCTAAAGCTTGTTGCAATAGATTGATTTCTTTTAGTTCTTGTAACAGTTCCTTTTCCTTCATTACTAATTCCTCCAAACATCCATTTTATTTTTACGCTTCCATATTTTTTCTTGGAGGACGAGTTCCCCAATATTGAAATAGATCCGTACGCAAAGCACCGTTATATAATTTACGTTTCTTTGTTGCTTTTTGTCCGTAATATTCTTCAAAGGCAAGATCACTTGTCAAAATATACTTGCTCCATGTTTTGAGTGGTCTAAAAACGTCGCCCATTTCTTCATACAAACGTCTAACTGTTTCTTCTTCCCCGAGCCGTTCCCCATATGGAGGATTTGCAACGATCACACCATATTCTTTTTCAGTCTTGAAATCCTTCACTGCTCGCTGTTTGAAGGTGATCGAATCACCTAAACCGATCTCCTCAGCATTCGCCTGAGCAATTTCGATCATTCGTCCATTGATATCTGAACCCGTAATATCTAGTACGATATCATAATCTGCTTTTTCTTCTGCTGCAGCTCGTACATTTTTCATTACTTCTTTGTTGAACCAATCCCATGATTCACAGGCAAATTCTCGGTTGAAGCCAGGTGCGATATTATGACCGATCAATGCTGCTTCAATACAAATCGTTCCAGAACCACAAACGGGATCATAAAATGGACGGTCTTTTCTCCAATTCGTCAGCATCACTAGGGCAGCTGCCATATTTTCTTTTAACGGCGCGCCACCTTTTTCCAAACGATAGCCTCTTTTAAACAAGCTTGGTCCAGTCGTATCTAAAGTAATCATCACATGATCTTTCAACAATGCAACCTCTAATTGAAAATGTGTACCTGTTTCCGTCAATGGCACTGAAGCTGGTCGATGATAGTACGTACGTAGACGATCAACGATGGCTTTCTTAGTGATTGCCTGACAATCGGGTGTACTGTAAAGCTTCGATTTGATCGATTTACCCGCTACTGGGAATTCGGCATCTAGTGGAAGAAAGTCTTCCCATGGTAAAGCTTTCACATTCTCGAACAATTCATCAAAAGTAAACGCATCAAACTCGCCAACAACGATTTTTACTCTGTCCGCAGTTCTTAACCACAAATTGGCTGTCGCGATCGTTTCCATCGTTCCTTTGAATCTGGCTCTCCCATTTTCGACTTCGCACTTAATTCCCAAATCACGTAACTCTTTTCCGACCAATGCTTCTAGGCCGCTTGCAGCCGTCGCCACAAGATTAAATTCTCTATTAATGTCCATATCATTCTCCTTATTTATAAGAAAAGCTGAACGATTCGTCCAGCTTTTGAAAAATCAAAACGAAAGTTTAATCTCAAATGTTAAAAAAACCTTCACAACATGGTTGGAAGGTATTCCCTGTTTTATTGCGGTTTTCTGTAAGCCATGTTTTGTACGTCCTCCTTTTCAGGGAAGAAAGGAGAACGTGGTAACCATCTATCTGCAGTTAACCTGCCCTTTTGTCTCGTTCTTAATTCCCCGACAAAAAGCGCCCCTACCGTTGTTTGGGTTGCTCGCTCGAGGGGTTTACCGCGTTCCACCGAATAAGTTTCCCTATTCGCTTCGTCACTGTGGCACTTTCAAGGATACTAAAGCATAGTCAATGACCTTAGCTCGTTTTCCTGCCGTTACTCCCGAAAGAGTACCTTAGCTTATTTTTTCGCTAAGCACGAACACTACAGACATCACAGCCTGTGCGAGCATGGACTTTCCTCAGCCTGATCAAGTCAGACCGCGATTACCCGAAAACCGCAAAGATCGTTCATTTGTTAGAATTGACGAGTTTTTTCATTATCATCGTCATCACTTACATTTGTGTAGTTACTTGGATTTGGTTGGGAAACTTTTACTGCTGCTTGTTGATCCAATTTTTTTCCAAAAACTTCACGTTCAAGATTTGACAAACGTTTCAAGATATCAAAATTCGTTACTGCTGTGCTCTTAGGTGTTTCAGTTTGTTGCACCCGTGTTGGAGCAGCTCCTTGAGTTTTTGATAATTGAGCGATTTTTGCGCTCAACTTATCGTTTTCTTCTTGTAAAGCAAGGAGTTCTTTGCTGTAAGTTTCATAATCTTTGATAATATTGTCTAAGAATTCATCGACTTCAATGGGATCATATCCACGCATTTTTGTTTTAAATTCTTGTTGTAAAATGTCTTTAGGACTATAAACCAAGTTCGCCATATTTACACCTCTAGTTCTCATTTACATAATAACATTTCTACTTTCTCATTGTATCGGAAAAATATTGATAAATCAAACACTATCTCATTTATTCACTGAAATTTTGTAAATCGTCCATACTGATCAAGCGAATTTCATAGGGATGTTCTTCTTGATATTTTTCTGCATCCCTTAAAAAATACTGAGTTTTCCCAGGAAATTCTTCATCATAAATCAATAGACAACCATCTGTGTGTTCAAGAAGAAAACGGGTGTGATTTCTTAATTGACTTGGCGACTGGTAGGGCTGATGACTTACAGCTTCAACATAGTCAGAAAGTTGTTCTGCTAGTCTTTTCTTCTCTTGATTGTTCTCATTCCAATTGCTACCGAATGCCATAAAAGGATAAATGATCCCTAGATGCAACTCGGGGTAATCAAGTTTCAATTCTGCTACGATCTGCGTTGCCCACAATTCCACACCAAGGTTTCCACTTACAATGATCCATTCCAAACCTTCTTCTGCTAATTGCTGGATCTCTTTTTTTAAGACTTTTTTAATAACTGACACTTTGGGATCATTTTCTTTAAATACACCAAGTTCAAAACTCCGATATCCCGAAAAGTAAATGACTTTTACACTATCCATCTCAGTTTCCTTTTCTTTCTCTCGCCTTTTTTGATATAATATGGCCTAGGAGTGTGATTAAAATGGTTTTACGCTATCCGAATGGCCAACCATACCATAAGAATGCCTCTTTAGAAGAGAAAATTCAAGAAAAAAGAAAAGCACCGATAGAATTCGGCAAGCGAGGTATGCGTTTTGAAGAAGCAATCAACGAAAGTAATGAGTATTACCTTACGCGCCAAATAGCTGTTATCCATAAAAAACCAACACCAATACAAATCGTTAAAGTAGATTATCCTCGACGTAGCGCCGCTGTTATTAAGGAAGCATATTTCACCCAAGCTTCCACAACAGATTATAACGGTGTATATCGAGGTTTCTATTTGGATTTTGAAGCAAAAGAAACGAAGAATAAAACTTCTTTTCCATTTAAAAACTTTCATGCGCATCAAATCAGCCATATGGAAGCTTGTCTGCAACAAAATGGGATTTGTTTTGTCTTATTATGGTTTTCATCTTTGAAGCGCTGCTTTTATTTAAATAGTACACACCTGATCGACTATTGGCATGCACAAAAGGAAAACGGTAGGAAATCTCTGCCGCTCTCTTTGATAGAAAATTTGGGGATCGAGATCCAAACTGGCTTTTCGCCACGTATCCCTTATTTAAATGCAGTCGATCAGTATCTCTCAACACTAACTATTGAAGGAGAACACAAGAATGGCAAATGAACAAACTAGAACTTCCAGACGCAACAGTACCCCTTCTTCTAAAAAAGGACCGAAGAAGTCTGGAAAAAAAACTAGGAAAAATACGAAAAGCCTGATTACACGAATATTTCTGATCGCGCTGTCACTAGCATGCGTAGCATTTTTAGCGGGAGTTGGACTTTTCTGGTTCTACGCAAAGGATGCACCTGCATTGACTGACAATGCGTTAGACGCCACCGTCTCTTCTAAACTCTATACCCAAGATGGTGAACTGTTCGAAGACCTAGGTGCAGAAAAACGCGAAAAGATTTCTGCAAATGAATTACCAAAGACGCTAGAAAATGCAATCGTTTCTGTCGAAGACCGAAGATTTTATAAACATATCGGGATCGACCCTGTACGGATCATTGGTTCTGCTGTCTCAAACTTTACTTCTGGAGGACTGCAAGGAGGAAGTACGTTGACACAACAATTGATCAAACTTTCTTACTTCTCGACAAACGCTTCTGACCAAACATTAAAAAGAAAAGCACAAGAAGCTTGGATGGCTGTGAGGTTAGAACAGAAAAAATCAAAACAAGAAATATTGACTTATTATGTGAACAAAGTATATATGTCAAATGGACTATACGGCATGGAAACTGCCTCAGAGATGTATTTTGGTAAGAAGTTAGGCAATTTATCTTTGCCACAAACTGCGTTATTGGCTGGAATGCCGCAAGCACCATCTGCTTATGACCCTTATCAGTATCCTGAACAAGCAAAGAAGCGTCGTGATACTGTTTTGTACACGATGTTGCAAAATGACAAGATTTCTCAAACCGATTATGACAATGCGGTCAATACACCGATAAATGAAGGTCTCCAAGAATTGAAAAAAGAGGCAGATAATTCAAAAATCGTTGATAACTACGTAAAAGAAGTCATTAATGAGGTCCAAGAAAAAACGGATAAGAATGTCTATACTGACGGTCTAGATATCTATACGAATTTAGATTTAGATGCACAAAAACAACTTTATAACATTGTGAATACGGATGAATACGTCAATTACCCGGACGACAAAATGCAAGTTGCATCGACACTGATCGATACTAAAACCGGAGAAGTGAAAGCACAGATCGGTGGCCGCCATGTTGCAGATGACGTGACTCTAGGAATGAATCTAGCAGTGAATACTTCACGCGATTTCGGTTCTACAATGAAACCTGTCACTGATTACGGTCCTGCATTCGAGTATTTAAAATACTCAACTGGAAAAATGATTACTGATGCTCCTTATAACTACGAAGGAACTTCGACTCCTGTTGGGAACTGGGATAACAGCTATCTAGGTACGATCACATTAAGACAAGCATTATATCTTTCTAGAAACGTCCCTGCCGTAAAACTATTTAATGAAGTCGGCTCTGATAAAGTAAGCTCATTCTTGAAGGATCTGGGCATCGAGTACAGTACGATCCATCAGTCAAATGCAATCTCAAGTAACACAGAAAAACAAGATGGGACAAAATATGGTGCATCATCACTGAAAATGGCTGCTGCCTACGCTGCTTTTGCCAACGGCGGAACCTATTATAAACCACAATATGTCAATAAGATCGTCTTCCAAGATGGTACTGAACAAACGTATGAACCTGAAGGAAAAACTGCCATGTCACCAGAAACTGCCTATATGGTCACAGATATCCTAAAAGATACGATCACAAAAGGAACTGGATCGAATGCACTCATCCCTGGACTTTTCCAAGCTGGAAAAACTGGAACATCTAACTATACAGATGAGGAATATGCAAAAATAGGTCTTTCGAGCGGCGTGTATCCTGATATTTTATTTGCCGGCTACACACCAAATTATGCGATTTCTGTTTGGACTGGATACAATGAGAAGCTAACGCCTGTAACATCCGAATCTTCTCATGTGGCTTCAGATGTTTATAGAGAATTGATGAAATATGTATCAGCAAATGTGACAAATGAAGATTGGGAAATGCCAAGTGGACTTGTTCGCTATGGTAGCGAGTTATACTATCGAGATCAAGTGAACAATACGCAAAGAAGAACCACATCGTCAAGTACCGTTCCATCTTCGACTGTTACAATACCAGAAAGCTCAACGTCTTCTACTACTGAAAGTACTACGACTCAAAGTTCAACAGAAAGCACAACATCTAGTCAGAGCTCTGAGTCATCAAGTAGTAGTGAAACATCATCAAATACTGCACCTTCATCATCAAGCAGCACTCCACCGGCATCTAGCTCATCGGCTCCACAAGAGTCCTCTGAGCCAACGACGCCATCAAGTAATGCGAATGAATCACAAGTTAGCGGCAGTTCAGCTGGATGATATGCTTAATAAAATCCAGGGATTCGCAAAATACAATGCGAATCCCTGGATTTTGCTCTACATATGAGGTACACAGACAACACGGTTTCAATAAGTCTGTTGCTACCGTTTATGCAAATCGAATGAGGTCGAGAAAAAAGTCGTTTCGATTTAAAAAATTGGAGAAAAAAGAGGCTCGGACAGAAGTGTTTAACTCCGAGAAACAAGAAGAAATTCACAAAAATTGCTTTTCAAATTTTTGTGAATTTCGACTTATTTAAGAAGGAGTTGCTTCTGCTCCCATCGTTTATTCGTTTTTAAAGAATGAGACAAAAGTGTTTCTTACTTTTGTCCCACATTCGTTCGATGTTTATCGTTCGATCTTCATGACTTATCTTTATTATGCAACTTCATCCTATTTTTACCTTCTTGGCACATATCCAGTAGTGGACATACTTCACAACGTGGGTTTCTTGCCGTACAATGATACCTACCAAAAAAAATCAAGGTATGGTGTGTTTTCACCCACAAGTCTTCTGGTATTTTTCTCATGAGCGTCTCTTCTACTTCTAGTACCGAAGCGTTCAATTTACAGATTCTCAGACGTTTCGACACTCGTTCGACATGTGTATCGACAGCAATCGCTGGGATACCGAATGCATCCCCAAGGACAACATTGGCTGTTTTTCGCCCTACTCCAGGCAATGATACCAATGCTTCTCTAGTAGTTGGCACTTGACCACCAAAGTTTTCGATCAGTTGTTGTGCGCATGCTTTGATATTTTTTGCTTTGTTTCGATAAAGGCCGATCGTCTTGATTTTAGGAATGATTTCTTCAACCGAAGCAGCCGCTAAGTCTTCAGGCGTAGGAAATGCCTCAAACAGAGCGGGAGTTGCTTTATTTACAGAAACATCAGTGGCTTGAGCACTCAAGATGACTGCTATCAGTAATTCATAAGGGTTGCTATGTTGTAATTCACCATGAGCCTCAGGAAACATCTGATACATTTTTTCAATTGCTTCCATGGTTTTCTGCTTACTTAACATATTAGTCCTCCAACCAGTTTTTCAATGATACTTTGGGAAGCTCCTCTTCTTGTTGATTTGATGAGGCCACTTCTTTTTGCAAAAGCTGTTGCTTTCTTCTTTTTTGATCTTCCTCTACCTGTTGTTTTGTCTTGAGATTTTTACGCTCCCAAGACAACAAAATCCGATCTACATAATTGAAACTGTATGCCTGGTTCAAGACAGCTTCACGCAATGCTAGTTTGATGATCTCCGGTTGGTAATGATCTTCTTCAAGCCATTGACCGATCCGCTGAAATTCAATCGCAGACAGAGGCCGCCCAAACTCTTGTTCAAACATCTGGTAAACAGACTGGACTTCTTTCTCCTGACTCATATCTTCTAGTTTTCGACTTTGTTTTTCCAAAAAATCTCCCAGAACATCATATATCGGATAAAGGTCATAGCGATCCACTTTCTTTCCATCGATCGTTTCTGTTTTGATATTTATAAAGCCATTACTGACTAATCGATTCAATAGTTGATAAATAAGGTCTTGCTTGACACCCATGTTTAGAGCAATCATCTGCAAATCTGGAAATGAATCACCTTCTAGCTGTGCCATGTGTATCTGCAATATAAATAAAAATTCTTCTGACTGAAGTCCAATCCGATGATAATTTTTTAGCAATAAATTCGATATGATCGTTTGACCTGATTTTAAATAATTTTCTAAGTTCAACATGGTTTTTCCTCCACTTCATTCTCAGTATACGTAAAAAAATTAAATGAAGCAAGTGACCATTCCCTTGTTTAATGTGGTTTATTTTTTTGCTTTTATTTTGTATATTTTCACTTTTCGGAATAAATAAAATGGATTTGGTGTTCCGACTTCTATAAAAAATGACCCATCTATTTCAAAATTTTTTTGAAACAGACTGGTCAATCGACTCCCTAGCTTAGCTATAGCTAAAAGCATTATTTTTAAAAATCATCTTCCGTTTGTAAAATATAGGGTTCGCCTTCGTAAGTATATTCTGTGTTCAGCGTTCCATCATTTTCATCTGAATAGATACGGCGAGAAAATGGGAAGCGGTGAGATACGCCATCCTTTGCTTCTTCTGCAGGCATCTCATAATAATCTTCTTGTGTCTGATTCAATTGGCTGATTATCTTATCCGCTAGCGACTCAATCATCACATCTTTTTGCGCCGCTAATTGTTGATAATCCTCCATAAATGCCTCTTGTTGTACAAAATATTCTTTTTCCATCTTGCTATTCCTCCCCATCAATCATTCTTGACTCTCCATGTTCGTTTATCCATGAGTTGTCTTTCTCTACTTATTTTGGCAGAAAATCCTTTAGAAAACAACTAATTCGTTACACTCCCCTGATTTTAAAAAAAAGGACAAAAAAGCAAAGTAGAATCTTTGCTTTTTTGCCTTCATCATTAACTAAAACGAAAAAATACACCGGTGCCTTCTAACTATTGTGCTGTTTCAATTTCGCCAAGAGCTGCTTGAGCTAATAAGTTCAAGTAGTTCCAAGGGCGATCAAAATGTGGTTGGAAGAAAAAGTCAGAAAGTGCTAGATCTTCGACGGTCATTTTATTTTGAACAGCTAACGACATCGTATTCGCAGATTGCGTAATATCGTATTTAGACATAAATTGAGCGCCAACGATACGGTTCGTTCCTTTTTCATAAACTAATTCCATCATGACTTTTTCAGTCGTTGGCATAAACTCAGGACGATAATTGTCTTCAAAGACAGTTGCTTCTACATCAAGATTATTCATAGGTGCACTTTCTTTTGTCACACCTGTTGAACCAATCGTCCACCCAAATAAATAAAGTCCAGACGTACCTTGTGTACCACGATAAGCCATTTTATGTTCCGTTAGATTATTTCCTACAAGCAAACCTTGACGTACTGCATTCGTAGCAAGAGGAATATAGTTTTGTGTTCCACTTGGATTGTAATTCACTACCGCAGAGTCTCCAGCCGCGAAAATATCTGGGTCACTCGTTTGCATGTACTCGTTCACTTTGATGGCACCATTTGGCAATGTATCTACTTTCCCCTTGATCAGAGTAGTATTCGGTCTAAACCCAACACATAGAATAACCATATCTGCATCAAATGTTTCTTTTGGAGTTGCAACTTGTTTCACTTTACCATTGTCATCTGCAATAAATTCGGAAACATTTTCTCCCAAGGCTAATGTGACGCCACGATCGACAAGTTCTTTTTCAAGGATATCTGTGAATGGTTTATCAAGGTATTTGTTAAGAATACGATCAAGTCCATCGATCAACGTCACTTGTTTACCTGATTCAACAAATGCTTCGACTAATTCGATCCCGATGTAGCCTCCACCTACGATCACTACGCGTTTTGCTTCTTCAGCCTTGGCAATGATCTCATTCGCTTGATTATAATTTTTACATAACAGAATGTTTTCTGATTCGATTCCTTTGATTGGTGGAATGATTGGCCATGAACCTGTAGTCATGACTAATTTATCGTAAGAAACTGTTTCAACTTCTCCCGTATTCAAATCTTTCGCTGTCACTTTTTTATTTTCAGTGTCTACATCAGTGACATCATGTTCCATTTTTACAGTTGCCCCTAAAGAATGAAGTTCTGCAGGATTAGAATAGAATAAACCGGCTGGGTCTTTTACTACACCACCAACATATAATGCGATCCCACAGGATAAAAATGAAACATTGTCATTTCGCTCATATACCGTAACATCTGCTTCTGGATGATTTTTTAAGATACTTTTTACGGCTGCTGTCCCTGCATGTGTGCAGCCAATTACTACAACTTTCATATGTGAATCCCTCCGATTAACGTTTTGTCCTTTGACAAGCTACACTATATCAAAAATAAAACGGATACAACAATTTAATGCTTGTGAATTCACAAGGATCAGCTTGTTGTATTTCAAGCATTCATTTGAGAAAATGCCTATTTAACAACCTTATATATGTGAATTAACACACAATAATTCTTTTGTTTGTGAATGATTAAAAAAAAAATAAAAAAAGCTAGTGATTTTTTTGTCAAACTAGCTTTTTTTAACCTGATTCATTCATATTTGTTTACTATCGACAATCCAAGATTACTCCACTTTGCATTCTGGGCAAAGACCATATAATTCTAAACGATGTTCTTTGATTTGAAAGTCAGTCAAACGACTCGCTGCCATTTCGATATCTTCCAATCCAGGATAATGGAAATCCACAATTTTTCCGCAGTTTTCACAGATGACATGATAATGTCGTTTTGAACTGAAATCGAATCGACTAGAGGCGTCCCCATATTTCATCTCTTGTACGAACCCGATTGAAGTAAACAATCTTAAATTGTTATATACAGTTGCTACACTCATATTTGGGAAACGATGTTCCAGAGCTCGATAAATTTCATCAGCTGTCGGATGTGAATGATGTTCAATCAGATACTCTAGCACTGCGTACCGCTGAGGTGTAATTCGTATATTTTCTTTTTTTAACTTACCTATTGCTTCTTCAACTATTTTGTTCTCCATTTTTAAACACCCCAAAGTTGTTATTCTCGTCTTATCATACTATTTTTATTTTTTAAAATCTACTTTTTGTGAATAGAAATTTCAAAATACTTATGATATTGCGAAAAAAGGCGTAAATCAAGAATAGCTCTCTCTTTTTACGCCTTCAACTCTATTATTTTATCCTAAACACTTATTTAACATCAACTGCTTTTTCTATCAAAGTTCTTGATATAAGGGCGTAGACAAATAGCGTTCTCCATTATCAGGGACGATAGCCAGTACCTTTTTGCCTTCTCCTAATGATGCTGCTTCTTTGAGTGCCGCAGCAATCGCTGCTCCAGAAGAAATGCCGACTAAAATGCCTTCTTCTCTTCCAACACGTCTTGCAGTCTCCATTGCTTCGTCTCCTGTGATACCGACTACTTTATCATAAACAGAAGTATCTAGTGTATCAGGAACAAAACCTGTGCCAATTCCTTGAATTTTATGTGGTCCTGCTACTTTTCCTTCTAAGATTGCAGATTCAGCAGGTTCGACTCCAACGATCTCAATTGATGGGTATACTCGTTTTAACTCTCTACCTGTCCCAGTAATCGTTCCCCCTGTACCGATTCCAGCTACAAATGCATCCAGTCCATTGATGCCAAAAGCTTCTTGGATTTCATGACCTGTTGTTTTTTCATGGATTGCTGGATTCGCTGGGTTTTCAAATTGAAGCGGCATGAAATAGCCATGTTCTTCTGCTAAGCGTTTTGCCTCCTTGATTGACCCACTGATAGCTTCTGACCCTGGAGTCAAAATTAATTCTGCTCCGTAACCTTTCATCAATAAACGCCGTTCCATACTCATCGTTTCAGGCATTACAATAATCACTTTATACCCTTTAGCTACTCCTACCATGGCTAAACCAATCCCAGTGTTACCTGATGTTGGTTCAATGATCGTATCTCCAGGTTTCAATATCCCATCTTGTTCTGCTTTTTCAATCATACTTAATGCGATCCGATCTTTCACACTGCCACCAGGATTAAAAAATTCAAGTTTCACATAAACTTCCGCTGCCCCTTCAGGAACTATATGGTTTAGCTTGACGATTGGGGTTCTCCCAATCAACTCGGTAATTGAATGATATAATTGTGTCATGTGTATATTCCTCCTTAACTCGTCTTCTTCTTTATGATAATACAAATCAGAAGCATCTGGCGAATAATTCGTCTTTCCTATTATAATACAAAAAGCAAAGAAACATCATCTTAGATATTCCTTTGCTTATAAATAATAGGTAGAATTACACATTCAACTCTTGACCGACTAGTAAAGAATAGTTCGACATCGTCATGCCATTTTTGGCCATTAGATCATCAACAGACATTCCGTACTTTTGGGCGATATCCCATAAAGTATCCCCTGAAACGACCGTATAGGTACCACCAGAAGATGCAGTTGATTTGCTGCTCGTTGTCGTCGTTGTGGTTGTACTTGTTGTCGTTGTAGTACTTGTTGAAGACGATGTTGATCCGGTAGATGGTGTATCAAAACGAGTTAAATTATACGTATTAATCAATGAGTTCAATTTTGTACCATAATCAGGGTCAGTCGCGTATCTACCTGTCAAATAGGCAGTCGCATCATAGAAACTAGTCGTATTGCTTTTCCATACGCCAGAATAATGATAATCGCCAGTTGAAAAACTAGTCGAACGTAAAACATTCGCGTGATCTTGGAAAGACTCCCAATAAGAAGAATATTTGCGGAATGGTTCATTCATCGTTACCCATTGTCCATCAATATATTCTTGCGTAGCCATATAAACAACCTGCCCACCATAACTACCTTTTACACCGAATAGATTATAATTCGGAGCACTGGATAATCCTGAAGTTCCATAAGCACTTTCCAATAATGCTTGGGCTATCATTACAGAAGCGTACAAGTCATTACTTGCAGCCACTTCTGAAGCAGACCAACCAATTTGATTGATAAACGCTTGAGGATCAGTTGTATTTTGCGGCGCTTGTTCGTCTGCACTTACATGTTGTGGTGTTGCTGTAACCATCATTGGCCCAACGAGCAATGTTGTCCCTACTAAAGGAGCAATTGCCTTTTTATTGATCACCAAAGTTCTTTTACTTTTCTGGTGTCGGGCACTGCGGGTTTTCAGCTCTTGCATTCGAATTCCTCCTCAAAAAATAAAAAACTCTAAATAAAATTTTCTATCTTTAAACAAACTTAATTAATTAAATTATACTTTTAAATTTCAGATAAAGTCCATATAATTGTGTAAAAGATAAAAGGCCATGTAACAGCCCTTTTACGGTACAATGTTTTTAACCACAA
>NZ_QPTY01000015.1:0-59883 GCF_005236045.1 Enterococcus sp. VV15 | reverse complement strand
TTGTGGTTAAAAACATTGTACCGTAAAAGGGCTGTTACATGGCCTTTTATCTTTTACACAATTATATGGACTTTATCTCAAAAGGAAAGAAGGGATATTTATTATGAAAAACACTCTATTACTATCGATCACAACAATGGCCTTATTATCATTATTTAGCGGTTCTGTTAACGCTAGTGAAATCTCACAAATTAAAGAAGAAAATAATCATGAAGTTTTAGGTGGATGGCCCGAAGAAGAGGGATCATTTAGTAGTATCTTAGATAGTAGATCAACAAAGGCGACCGTTAAACATACGGGACAAGCAGATTATAGATATTCTGGAGTTAAACAAGAAAAGAGAGCTCATGGTTGGACTACTTGGAAAAATGTATATCACTATACTACGGAACAAATGCATTCATTGACTGGCAAAGTACTTTCAGATTCTGGAAGAAGATGGGGAACAAGTGGAACTGAGGCAATTTCTCCTTATGTATGGGTTGGAGAAATACCAGGTAGTGCAAAAGCAAAAAACTTTTATGGGAAATAAAGCTAACGAATTAGTTCAATCATCGAATATGATAGTTACCGATAATCAAAGAAGTGTTGTTCTTCAACAAACTGTTTTTTTAATTTTTCTAATTTGAAGAGCTGCAACAATTCGGAGTAATCCAGCGGTTGTTTGTACAAGCTTTGGATGTATCATTATGTTTATAAATGAAAAAAAGCGAGAGCGAACAACCACTGAATAATCGTATAAATATCGGACTTGAGTTAGAAGCTCCTAATTTATACGATTATTTTCGGATAGTAACACTTGAAAATTTGTATGGAACAGAGTGATTTTTGAAACATGACTTTTTCTTATGATTTTTCTAACTATCCAGTGATTTACATCAGAGGAAACAGTCGATCTAAGGTCACGAGAACGCCATCTTGGTCGTTTGAAGGACAAACTTCGTCTGCTACTGTTTTTACAGCATCTGGAGCATTATCCATGGCATAACCTCGCCCACAATAAACTAGCATCTCTAAATCATTTCCACCATTACCAAAAGCGACACATTGTTCGGGGGTAATCTCCCAACGTTGCACTAATTTTTCTAATCCAGCAGCTTTATGGCAACCTGGGACAATCAAGTCTACAGATCCATGACCACTACTAGTAGGAACGAATGATCCGGCTAATTTTTCCCGGAATAAGTCGCAATAATACTCTGTTTTTTCTACGGGAACAGTGGGGGCAAATTTTAGAATCTGATCTTCGACTTGAGAAAAATCATCTACCCATGTCAATTTATGATAATAAATGTTGGTTAATTCAAAAAACTCTTTACTTACAGTCCCTCGCTCGCAATAAGCGCTGTTACGGCCACACATCACATTTTGTATTTCTGGGTTGTTTTTACACAGTTCGAGCACAGATTGAATGGATTCTTTAGGGACATCGGCGGAAAAGATAAATGTGTCTTTATCTTTGACTAAAGCACCATTCTCGGCAACAAAACTCATCTCGTTATGGTGATCAGGAAAAAGAGAACGCAATTGGTAATACTGATTGCCACTTGCCACAACAAATGCACAGCCGACCTCTGTCATTCTAGAAAAAATGGCATTAAATCTGTGGATGTCATAAGTATAATCACTTCTAGCAAATGTTCCGTCCATATCTACAGCAACTAACTTAATATTGTGGGGATTCATATTCATTTTATACACTCCAGTCTTTTTATCAGATACTTGATAGATAATTGTAACGCTTCCATTAAACATCCTAACATGTATATACAAATTCGGCTATATTTTTCCCAAAAATGATTAAATAAGATTGTGACGAATCGAATAGTTTATGCTCTGTTATCTTTCATTTAGGAGTAAAATCCTACATTTTGAGAAAAAAGAAAAAATAAAGAAACTTTATTAGGTATAATAAAGTGTATGGAGATATGTTCCGCTAGAAAAAGTGTGGTGCCTTATGCGGGAAATGAACTAATCACAAAGTATCTAGTGGATCGTGCACTATAGTTTCACATGGCTTCTGATGACTATTCTCAGGAGTAAGGCTTGTCGGAGAAAGGAGAGAGTATCTTTGAATGAACATGTCAAAAATAGAATAGAATCATTTAGTTCACTTATTGAGGGGCTTGAGCAAGAACAACTAACTGCTGATAGTTGTAGTCAGCTATTTGTTGCTATTGGCGGGATTCGGGGGCATATCAGTGGCAGAGAGATCAAACCATTTATCCATCTCATCATCTCATTACTTCAACAAGATGGAGTCGTTTTTTTCAAAAAAGACCATTTAGTTTATACGAACAAACAAGCAAGCTGTTTTTCCAAATATGCCAACGGAGATGAATTTGCTGTTTATCGAGCTAGATTTGATGATCGAATCTTTGACTTACATACGATTGCGTCATTGTTACTGACTTATAGCAATCTTTTACCAAACTCATTCGCGCACCCATTTATCTTAGAAATACCCCACATGATTTTTAAAAAGCACGTAATTTTAGATAAAACTAAGATCGATTACGAAGAATTGCGATTTAAACATCTTGCACATATGAAAACTGCATTGAATGACATGATTGGTGAACATACTATCTTTACCAGACAGACAATCTAAAATCAAACATCATCAAAGCCACCATTGATACAACAAAGTAATCTTTTTAGCCATAAAAGTCCTTATTGATCTTAGTGAAAGATAAGGAGTCGATTAAAAAAGCGACAGGACATCTTGTAACACAGATGTTCATCGCTTTTTTAGTATGTACAAAAATAGAGAAATCTTTTTTTCAAGTTATTGTAAAAGACTATTACTAAATTTAGTGGATCATTAAAATAAGAAACTGTTTGATGATTCAGTACTATACATAAAATGGAATATCAATTAAGAAATTTTTTTGTTAACAATGGTTTACTTTTGCATTTAGAGATCTGACATATAGGACTAAAAAAAGAATACGATAAACTCCCCATCTATAATAGACAAATAATTTAATGATTGAAGGAGTAGTCAATGAAGGATAGTAAAAAAATCTTATCACTTGTTTTTTAGTATTGTTTGGAGTTTTTGGTGTAATAGGAGTTGTCACGAGAACACAGGCAACGACAATCGAGGGATATGATACATTGAATGGGGTTAAAGTGATTAGTAATGATGGACAGGTTGCATATACTGAGGATGGTGAGGAATGGGCTTTGATAGGCAGGGGTATGCTCAAAATGAAACAAAAAAAGTAGCGGATCTCATTCATCATGAATTGGTGAAAGAATCAGAAACGATTGAATCAACAAGTGAAGTAATCGAATCTGTGCCTTCTACCCCAAATAAGAAGGCAGATATGGTAGAGGACACATCTTCAAGTACAAGTACTTTGTTTTCCGAAAAAACAAGTGTGCCTACTCAAATAAGTAATGAAAAAAGAAAAGGTGGAACAAGCAACAAATTAGTAGAATCTAGCTCAGCTAAAGCAGATATTTCTTTAACAGAAGTAAAAGAAGAACCTCAGAATCATAATAGTAATGAATCTGTACCAAAAGTTTCACAAAAAGAGGACAATTTGTCCACGATGACTGAAGGAGAAAATACGGAAAATGATGTCTCTATAGAAAAAGGAACAATTGATTCAACTATAAAAAACTCTTCGAGTAGTTCAACAGCGTAGATGCTTCGAAAGGAACTGCCTAAAAAAGGAGAAAATAGGAAACGATCTGCAGTGATGAAATGGAGCGGACTATTTCTACTACTAGTAGGAATAGGTACCATTTGTTTAAATAAAAATTCCTATAACGACCAGTAAGTAAAAGGTGAAAAATATGACTTAATTAGAAAAGTAAGAAAGGAAATGTATAATGAAAGAATTAACGACAAAAAATGAACAATATAGGTATTCCTATAGCTATCCTTAGCTTAATGATCGGGTATGCTATCTTAACAGTAGGAGTACCTATCATCGAAAGTATTTTACTGGCAGCTGGAGGATTTGTAGGATTATATAGTCTTTTTGGAATAGAAGGCTTAAAAGTCGGTTTCAAGAAACCCAAAAAAGGAATACTTACTTTTCTAGTTAGCATGCTTGTGCGATTGTTTTAAGTTTAGTAATGTCGTCTGTTGTAAAAAATATCTTACACGCGTCAACTGCAGCCAATGAAGTTACAGATCACTTATCCGCGACCTTCATCATCGAAACCTTGCCAATGCTATTAGGAGAAGAACTTTTGGCAATCGTTATCTTAGTTATTGTGGCAAACTTACTTGGTGGGACGAGGAAAGCAATAGTAGCTGAGATTCTTGTTTCTTATGTGATATTCGGATTATTGCATTTACCGACTTATCAATGGAATCTGTTGCAATGCCTTTTAATCATTGGTGTAGGAAGGATTCCTTTTACAGTGGCAACTTTAAAGAGTGATTCGATATGGGCTGGTTATTTTGTCCATGTTGCATATGATTGGATAGCATTCATTGTTATTCTACTTTCAATGAAATGATTTTTTAGAAATTTTTTTGACCAAAGATCACTTGATAATTTTTAGCAAAAAAACCAGTTTTTTAAGGAAGAGTAGTGATAGAAAAGCCAAACGATCAAGGAATTTGACTACTGTGTGTTACAATTGGGAGCAATCTTTGATTTAGCTAGACGAGCCCACTTATAAGAACGGAGGAATTCTATGAATTTTGGTCCAAAGATCAGAGAAATTCGAATAAGTAAAGGATACTCCCAAAAAGCAATCTATCAGGACATCATCTCTAAATCGTATGCTATAGAATTTGAAAAAGGAAAACATAGTATAGCGACGACCCTTTTGATTGAGATATTAGATCGTTTGTCAATGGATATAGATGAATTTCTGTTCATAGACAAGGGATATCTTTTAAATGATTATTCTGCTTACATCTATAAACTATCCAAGTATTCTAATACACATGATCTAAAATCTTTGTATGAACTTTTAAAAAAATATGCAGATAAAATTAGAGTGATTGATCAGTTACGATTTGCAGAAATAAGATGTCGTATACAGGCAATCGAGAATTTTAATCGAACAGGAAGGTTTGATGGTTCAGCAACAATCGAAGAAGATCGTGAAATGATTCAAAACTATCTAGTGGAAATTGAAACTTGGACATTAAGAGAGATCCAGTTTTTTGGAAACACGATTGAGTTTTTGGATTTTGAACAACATTTTCCTTTATTTCGTAACCTATCCAAATCTTTTCCTTTATATGTTGAATATGACAAGGGACGAGAGATATTTTGTGTGATGCTGGTAAACGTAATTACTCAAGCTATCCGCCATGGCTATTTTGATTATGCAGAAGTCTTGATCTATCAATTACAGCTACTTAGTTCAGACTATAAAGAATTTTTCCATCGATTATTAGCAAAATATTTTGACAATATCTTATCCATAAAAAGAAACAGCAGGGATGGCCAAGCCATTGAGAATTGTAAAATAATCTTAGATTTACTTATTGAACTGAGGCATTCTTCGATTGTTGGTGAACTTAAAGCGTTGAGTACGGATATTGTAGTTTCTAAATGAGAGGCACATTTGTAAAAATAGAGGTCGAGACAAGAGTCGTTTAGGTTTGAGAAATTGGAGAGACAAGAGCGTGGGACAAAAGTAAGAAACACTTTTGTCTCATTCTTTAAAAACGAATAAACGGTGGGAGCAGAAGCAACTCCTTCTTAAATAAGCCGAAATTAACAAAAATTTGAACAGCAATTTTCGTGAATTTCTTCTTATTTCTCGAAGTTAAACACTTCTGCCCCAGCCTCTTTTTTCGAAATTTACGAAAAACCTGACTTTTGGACGCCGTTTATTCGAGAGTCTGTACCAAAACTGATTTTTAGTTTTGTCCGACATTTGTACAGTCGATTCAAATAGATTGAAAAAGTTGATCAAACCAATTCAATGAAAAGCCGGATCATCTAAATGAGTTTATACTTCGTATAAGATGATCCGTTCTATTTTTTGAAAACTAGCTTTGCATTACTATTTGTTTTTGTTCAACTTTTTTAAGCAAATCAACTTATCCTGCCTCGAGTTTGGCTATCTAGAAGTCCATATAATCGGTGACTCAAATATACAGTCGAATGATTGCAAGCGAAATGATCCCAATGATCACGATCACGAGCAGACTTTTAGAAAGTATCGCAGCGAGGATCGTAGGGACAGAAGCAAGTAGATTTTCCATATTTATTTGAGGTAAATGACCTAAATCTTGGATAAAGAGACTATTGAACCATAAAGCAGACATGATCACAATAGGAACAAAACCCAAATATTCCAACAATGGAGCAGGTAAGTCAAATTTTTTTAATAAGGCAAAAGGAACAGTTCTTGATAACCAAGTAGCAATTCCGCAGCCGACAATCGTCAGTAATGTAAAATCAAAAGAAGGCATGTTTAATTATCACTCCAAATCCGCAACCAAGTAAGGTCACAATTACTATCAATAAATTACTTGGAATAACGATCAAACCAAGATAAACGAGAATCAATGTAAACAAAATAACTAATAATTGCAGTAAGTGATGAAGGGAACGGTCACTGATGACTTGTAGATAGAGTAGGCCAATAAACATCGCAACGATTGCAAAGTCTAGTCCATATTTATTTGGATCAGTAATCAGATTACCAATGACTGAACCGATAAATGTGGAGATTACCCATGTAAGATAAGCTATCCAGTTTGCAGTATTCATCCATGAAAAATTCAATTTTCCACTTGTATGATTCAATTTATTCATTCCTAAAGCAAAACTTTCATCTGTTAACAAAGTACCCAGAAACAGATTTTTAGCAAGTGATTCTTTTTTAAAGAAAGGCGCTAAAGTCATACTCATCAAGATCATGCGCGCATTTACTAAAAAAGTTGAAAAAATAATCGACAGGATCGGGCTGTGAGAAACTAGCATGGTGACAGTAATGAACTGTGCAGACCCTGCATAGATCAGCAAAGACATGAGGGTTACGACAAAAGGTGAAAAACCCGCTGCCTTTCCGACGATACCAAAAGCAATACCGATTCCAATGTAGCCGAAAACTGTAGGTAGAGTATCAGTAATGGCTGTACGTTGATTAAGGTTACCATTCAAATTGTTTTTCTCCTTTCAAATAAATAATTGTTATTACTATATTCTTGTAGGATAGGGTAAGTCAACCATAATTTGTCTTTTTTAGGGACAATAATGAAAAAAATAGTGGGAAATTCAGTGTAAGTTACTATACGATCACGCAAAAAACATTGACTTAGAGTATACTCTAAGTAGTAGGCTTAAACGAGGATAATAAGAGAGAAAATGAGTCATGGAGGGGACAAATGGAAATTCGTTTATTGAAATATTTTTATACAATTGCGCAGGAGGAAACGATTTCGCAAGCAGCGGAAGTTCTGCATCTCACGCAGCCAACATTGAGTCGACAATTACGAGAACTAGAAGAAGAATTAGGATCAGAATTATTTATTCGTGAAAAACGCAAGATGGTTTTAACTGAGGCGGGGCGCTTTTTAAAAGATCGTGCAGAAGAAATATTGAATTTGACAGAACAGACGCAGCGCGAATTTAAAAATCGGAAACATCAATTATTCAGTGGTCATTTCTCGATTGGGTGCGTTGAAGCAGATAATTCAGATACTTTAGCTATGATGCTAGAAGAACTTCTCAGCGATTATCCCGAAGTCCATTTCGATCTGTATAGTGGAACTGGGGATGAGATAACTGATCGTTTAGATAAGGGATTATTGGATTTAGCGATCTTGCTGGAGCCAGTTTCAACAGAAAAATATGAAACGATTGTTTTGCCAAGAAAAGAAAAATGGGGTCTTTTAGTTTCAACAGATTCTTTTTTAGCGCAAAAAGAAGAGCTCACAAAAGATGAACTACAAGGCGTACCATTACTCATTTCCAAGAGATCGGAAGTTCAAGAATTGTTAAGTCGCTTTATGGAAAAAGACGTAACAGATTTAACGATCATCGGTACGTTTAATTTGATATTCAACATCTTCTCATTAGTTGAAAATAATGTTGGTTCAGCATTTGTGATTGAAGGCGCCATCACTGGCCGAGAAGTAGATACGTTAAGATTTTTGCCTTTGTCACCAACGATTGAAACAAATTGCGTACTTGTATGGAAAAAGAAACGCTCCCTTTCACCAGTTGTAAAAGAATTGATCCACCGTTTCAGCACTGCGTTTTTAAATTGAAAAATTCTCACATCTATACTTAGTAAGCATATATATTTCGGTAGTTAGGTATTATACATTTTTAGTTTCCGCCAGTAAAATGAAAAACGAGAGAAGGTGGAAGAATGGCCGCTATCGTTTATTTTTCTAGAGCAGAAGAGAACTTGATCAATGGTACCCATCAGTTGCTTACTAAAGGGAACACCCAGATAGTAGCTGAGAAAATCGCACTAAAAGTGAATGGACAAATCTATGGAGTAGAAACGATCGATCCTTACCCAAGTAGATATCCAGAGGCAGTAGCAAAGGCAAAACTAGAAAAAGAAAAAAGCATATCGCCTCGCATCCAAGCAATCCCATCTGGTATTCTCACAGAATCCATCATATTTTTAGGCTATCCAAATTGGTGGGGCTGTTATCCGCAAGCAGTCGAGAGTTTCTTAGCTACTACGTCAACCACGAAGAAGATAATCTATCCTTTTTGTACACATGAAGGTTCTTCATTCGGCCATAGTCTGGATCAACTCCGTAAAGCATGTCCTGAAGCAATGATCAAAACAGGCTTAGCCATTCGCGGTTCTCGTGTCAGCAAGGCAGACCAAACAATTGACAATTGGCTAAAGTATGTTTATTTTCAATAAAGATCGACAGAACTGTCAAAAAAATCGATGGAACCGTAAAGTAAAAAGACACTTTTTTGTAGTTATTTAAATTATAAAAAAGGCGTTTTTTTCTATTTTTATAAGTGAAACGTTTCTATTGTTATCTTTAAATAAGCGAATAATCGTCAACTTTCAGTAAAACTTACAATAATTTATATAAAAATAAATTGAGATATAATCCTTTGAATTTGCCGTTATTTAAGAAAAAAACTTTTTGTAAGGGTTTACAAACAAGAAGAGAAAGCCTATGATCATTTTTGTAGAAACGTTTCACTAAAAAGAAAGGAAAACGTGTATGAAGAAACTTAAAAAGTTTTATGACCAGCGGCAACTACATTGGATGGTAATTCCAGGTGTAGCATTTATGATTGTCTTTAACTATATTCCGATTTATGGCGTCATTATTGCTTTTAAGAATTATACGATCGTTGATACGATGTCATCGGCTCCTTGGGTCGGTCTGGATAACTTTAAAATCATTATGGAAGATAGTTTTTTCTGGGAAGCTGTTCGTAACACACTGGCAATTAGTTTAATGAAATTATTACTTGGGTTTGCTATTCCTATCATTTTAGCAATAATGATTTTTGAAATGCAAGACGGACGGCTGAAAAAAGTTATCCAAACGGTTTCTTACATTCCTCACTTTTTTTCTTGGATCGTATTGGGAGGTATGATGATCTCATGGCTTTCCACTAACGGTTTTATCAATCAGGTACTAATGGCTCTGGGATTGATGGATCAAGGAGTCAATCATTTACTTGACCCTGATAAATATTGGTGGATCGCTGTACTTTCAGATATTTGGAAGGAAGTTGGATGGGGAACAATTTTGTACTTAGCGGGAATGTCACGGATTGATCCAACTTTTTATGAAGCTGCTAGAATCGACGGGGCTTCAAAACTTACACAAATTCGAACCATCACTCTTCCTTTATTGACACCCATAATCTCTTTGAATCTGATTTTGAATGTCAGTGGTTTACTGGGGTCGAACTTAGATCAAACACTCGTGTTGATGAATGCTCAAAATCAAAATAAATCAGAAGTAATCAACTCCTTTGTCTATCGTATGGGATTAACTCAAGGGAATTTTTCTTACGCAACAGCAGTTAGTTTAGGAATATCTATTATCTCGATTATATTGTTGATCCTCACTGATCGAATGACAAGAAAAATGAATAATGGCAGATCAGTCACTTTATAAGGAGGGAGTTAACTATTGATAAGAAGAAAAACGCAGGAAAATAAATGGTTCTATGTTTTTAACACATTGATCTTGGTGCTATTTTCATTATTGATTATTGTGCCCATCTGGAATATTCTTGTTTCTTCGGTTTCTTCTAGTTCAGGTTTGGCAAGTGAAGGACTAGTTCTATGGCCCAAAGGATTTACAATCGAAAATTATCGAAAGGTACTTTCAGATAGTAGTATCCCAAGAGCTTTCCTGATATCCGTTTTAAAGACAGTCATTGGCGCAGCTACACATACCTTGTTTTGCGCAGTAGTGGCTTATGGTTTAAGTAAATCACGTCTTTTTGCTGAAGTAAATCCTAATGTTGTTGTAACTATATATAGTGGACGTCCATTAGATTTAAATGGGATTTCCCAAGCTAAAGCAATCGTTCAAGCTTGGATGCCTGGAACGGAAGGAGGTAATGCATTAGCAGAAATCCTGTGGGAGTATTATAATCCAAGTGCACGTTTAAGTATGTCATTCCCAGAAACAGTGGGTCAAGTACCAGTTTTTTACAATTCAGATAGTACAGGACGTCCTTATGATTCTGCGCCGAATGAAAAATATGTTTCCAAATATCTAGATGTAGGAAATGATCCAAAGTATCCATTTGGATTTGGTCTTAGTTATACCCAATTCGCTTATAGTAATCTTCAAGTTGAACAGATATGGTTTGATGCGCAAACGCCATTGAAGATTTCGGTAAGCGTTAAGAACGAGGGAAGTATGCCAGGAGAAGAAACAGTTCAGTTGTATATAAGAGATCTTATCGGTGAAGTGGTACGACCTGTGAAAGAGTTGAAAGATTTTAAAAAAATTTGGTTGGAGCCGAATGAAGAAAAGCTCGTACGATTTGAGCTGACAGAAGCCATGGTTCGCTATGTTCATTCTGATCAGAAACGCCGAAGTGAGGGCGGCAAATTCACTATCATGGTAGGTGGGAATAGCCGAGATGTGTTAATTGTTCCCGCCGAACTAAATGAATAGCTAAGAAAGGATCATTCAATGCAAACGCAAAGTCGAGACAACACCACTATCACTTTTCTTGATACAGGCGATATCAAAGAAATCAACAGTTTTGATTTTATGATCAACCAGTTGGAAGGAAACACTTTAGACGGTAGTTTAAATCAATTATATCTAAGAAAGAAAACAAAAGATGGATATCATTATGCATCAATGGTTGGTTCAAATAGTCTGAGTACATTCTATTCTTCTCAAGACCAGCAAACATGGAAAGGTGATTTTGAAGAAATCAATTATCAGGTTGATTTTAAATTAGCAACAAATAACCAATGGTTTTGGCGAGTGCTTCTTTCTGGAAAAGGGCAAGTAGATATCATTTACGGACAAGATTTAGGTTTAGCTAATAAAACCACAGTTACTGCGAATGAAGCGTATGTGTCGCAGTATATTGACCATCATGTTACAAAAAGTAAGGATAAATTTGTGATCACTTCACGACAGAACCAACCGCAAAATGGGAAATTCCCTACCATTTCACAAGGCTGTTTCCAGAAGACAGTTGGGTTTTCAACTGATGGTTATCAGTTTTTTGATCGAAAGTATAAGCTAACGAATCAACCTGAATGTTTGAAAAAAGAATGCTTAGAAAATGAAGTATACCAATATGAATTTGCTTTTGTTGCTTTACAGACTGAACAAATTACACTGAGGGATGAAGTTGCAGAAATTGTTTTTTATAGTGCAGTAAAAGAAAACCAGCAAGAAGAAGTCACTGAACCAGTCTCTATAGAAACTGAGTTAATTGAGGCATATCGTTCTCTGACATTTGAACATCCACCAAAAGTAACAAGTGGGTATAAAAAAATAGGTCGACCACTTGTAGGAAGTGAGTTAAGCGAAGCAACAATCAAAATCTGGTTTCCAGAACAAAAAGAAGTAGAAGTAGTAGACAATCAAACGTATTCTTTCTTTACAAAAGATGGGCATCACGTAGTCCTACAAAAAAAGAGTTGGAGATGGAACGGGCGCATGGGCATATTCTATTAAGTGGAACGGATTTAAAGATGGATCAGCCTTTGTTAAGTACGACAGTCTATATGTATGGTATTTTTAATTCTCAAGTTGTGCTGGGAAATACAACGATGAACAAGTTGATGAGCAATAGTCGGAATTCGTTGAATGTGATGAAACGCTCTGGACAACGTATCTATCTTTTGGTAGATGAAGAGTGGCGACTGCTCACGATGCCCTCTGCTTTTGAAATGGGATTGAATTCGGCAACTTGGTATTATCAATTGCCAGAAGAACTAATTCAAGTTCGTACGTATACCTTGCCAGACACCAGAGAGATCCTGTTAGAAGTAAAAGGAGAGAAATCCTATAGCTGAGTAGTAACGAACCATTTATTGATGGGACCAGAGGAGAAAGCAACTTATAAAGTAAGTAGGCAATACAATGAATTAAAAATAACCGGAGAAAATTCGCCTACAGAGGAATACTATCCAAAATTGACGTATTATATAGAAAGTGACAACGCTTTTGAGTTTACGAATGATGAGCAGCTATTTACGAGATCTGCTGATTTGCTTGTCATGACATTTAATGATACAACTGGCTTTTCATTAACTATTCATGGTAGCTTAAGTGGGGAAAACGAAAAAGAGAATGGGCTTGTGACCTTTGATGAAGCACAAGAGGAGTATCAAGATTTTATTGACCAGTTGATCCATCGATTTGAATTACGTCATGATTCTCTCTCAATGGACAAAATAAATCTACTCACTCGGTGGTATACACACAATATGTTGGTACATTATCTATCTCCACATGGACTAGAACAGTTTGGTGGTGCCGCGTGGGGAACTCGCGATGTTTCTCAAGGACCAGCAGAATTTTTCTTAGCTGTCAATCGACCAGACGTAGTGGTATCGATCATTGAACATTTATTTGAAAATCAATTTATCGAAGATGGTCATTGGCCACAATGGTTCATGTTTGATAGATACGAAGAGCAAAAAGCCACTGAAAGCCATGGAGATGTTATTGTCTGGCCACTGAAAGTCGTCGCAGACTACTTGGAGCAAACAGGCGACATGACCATTTTACAAAAAGAAATTTCTTATACCTCCTATGCTAATTTTCACAAAACACGAGAACGTTATCCATTGATGGATCATTTGCAAAAAGAAATCACTTATATCACGAGCCACTTTCTTCCTGGAACCTATTTATCCTGTTATGGAGATGGTGACTGGGACGATACACTCCAACCCTACGATAATCGACTAAAGGAACAAATGGCAAGTAGTTGGACAGTCGCTCTAACATATCAAGTGATAAAAAAATTAGGAATGCTTCTTAAAAAATATGCGCCTGATTATAGTGATTATTTAAATGAGTTAGCCGAAAAGATCAAAAAAGATTTCCAAAAATTCATGCTAAAAGATGGGACGATCCCAGGGTTTATTTATATGGAAAATGTAAATGAAGTGGAGTCAATCATTCATCCAAAGGATACGAAAACAGGGATCAAGTATCGATTACTCCCAATGACTCGTAGCATGATCGCTGAAATCTTGTCGCCAGAAGAAGTGGTGCATCATCTAAGAATCATCAAGTTCCACTTGCTTTTCCCTGACGGAGTACGTTTGATGGATCGTCCTGCAGCCTATCATGGTGGAGTGAGCACGAATTTCAAGCGGGCAGAACAAGCAGCAAATTTTGGCCGTGAGATCGGCTTACAATATGTCCATGCACACATTCGCTATACCGAAGCAATGGCAAAAATTGGGCAGAGAGACCAAACGTGGCATGCACTAAAGACAATCAATCCAATAAAAATTAGAGAAAATGTTCACAATGCTGAATTAAGACAGGCAAATGCTTACTTCAGTAGTTCAGATGGGAACTTTAGAACAAGGTATGAATCTCAGAAAAATTTTGGTAAACTTAAGAATGGAGAAGTTGGTGTCAAAGGCGGTTGGCGTATTTATTCTAGTGGTCCGGGAATCTATTTGAATCAGTTGATCACAACGGTTTTAGGGGTACGGATTAAGGAAGAAACACTTGTGTTTGATCCTGTACTACCGAAAGAACTCGAGGGTTTAGAGCTACGTTATCAATTGCTTGGAAAAAATATCACAATCAAATTTTATCCCGAAGCACCAGCTAAAGTAACAATTGACGGAAAAGCACTCTCTTTTGATCTCGAAGAAAATCCCTACCGCGAAGGTGGATTGATTCTCAAAAAAAAGGAAGTACTTTCGTCTCTTGAAGAAAATTCAGTGATTGAAATTTATCATTAGAAAGGAGCAGACCATGGCAGGAATCAAAGATATTGCAAAAAAAGCGGGTGTTTCGATCTCAACAGTCTCTTATGCACTTAATGGAAGTCCTAAAGTAACTGAAGAGACAAGAGCACGTATCCAAGCGATTGCAAATGAACTTAACTATGTTCCTAACATGGCAGCTCGAACACTAAAACGGCGCCAAACAAAAATCATCGGTGTCTATTTGGCCGATTATGGAGGAAGTTTTTACGGCGAACTGCTTGAAGGAATCAAAAAAGGGTTAGCACTATTTGATTATGAGATGATCGTCTGCAGCGGTCATAAATCTCATTTATTTATCCCAGAAAAAATGGTGGACGGAGCGATTATTTTGGATTGGACGTTTTCAACGGAAGAAATCCAGACTTTTGCTGATCGTGGGCATCCAATCGTCATTCTGGATCGGATCATGGTACATGAAAATGTGCGACAAGTCCTTTTAGATAATCGTGGAGGAACAACATTAGCGGTCGAACAATTTTTTAATGGTCATTCTAAAAAAGTACATTTGATTGCTGGCCCAAAAAATGGCTATGATAGTCAAGAACGGTTGACTATCAGTCAGAGAGAATTAGCACGTTTCGGAATAACGTATGAAGTTTTTCAAGGGGATTTTACTGAACCATCTGGCTATCAAGCAGCAAAAGAAATTATCAAACAATCAGAAAACTTTCCTATTGATATCTTTGCGCTTAATGATGAAATGGCGATCGGCGTGTACAAATATGTGAAGGAAACACCTTATGAAATTGGGCAGGATATTCGGATCATCGGATTTGATAATTCAGAATTAGGCGCTTTTGTACAACCTCGACTAGCGACGATCGCCTATTCTAAGCATCGCTGGGGGATGGTCGCAGCAGAAAAGATCATTCATTTGATTCAAGAAGAAACAGTCGAAAGTGAACATATTTATACTAATTTTATTGAGGGGGACTCATTTCCTTTATAGTCAAAAAGATGGTCAGAACGCAAAGAAACGTTATACCGTTTCTCCAAGTGTCCTGACCATTTTTTTATTTTTCAGAATATATACCCTACTACATTTGTCATTCGAAAGAACAGCATAGCAATTTTTTCATGACGTTATTCTTTGATGATCAAGCCCATCAAAGTGGAGAAGCGTAAAGCCTGATAAGTCGAGACTTTGCATCCTTTTAGATCATCCATTGAAACAGTTAAGGTCTCAAAGTAAGAAGTACTCAAATCAACCCCCTTTAAAGGAGTTTGCACAAAATTAGCTTCATTTAAATCGCATGTATCAAAAGCCAGATGTTTGAATTTACATCGATAGAAATCAGTTCCTTTCAATTGTGAATGGACAAAGCGAATGTTTTCGAGTTTTGAAAAACCAAAAGTTGCAAGATTTAAGATGCAATCTTGAAAAGTAACATGGTGGATCGAGGATTCAGGAAAAGACGTCCCTAAGAGTTTGCAATTGACGAATTCCGTGCGATGAATCGATGCTTTGGAAAGATCAGCATTCGAAAAATCGCAATTCTTGAAGCGAACGTCAACAACTTCAAGCATACTGAAATCAGTATTCGTAAAAAGACAGTGGTCAAATTCCATATGATAAAAACGTGGCCGTTCAAGGGACGAATCCGTGAATTCAGAACCAGAAACAGTACACATTTCGAGAATGGGATCTTCTTCATAAAAAATATCTGAGAAATGCTTACTTTCTAATTGTGCCGTGATTTTAGGCGGTATGATCTTCATTGATTACCCAACTTTCATTATACTGGTTGATATAGAGGTACAAGTTCAAGCAAAGTATACCATGAAAGAACGGGTAATATATTGCAAAATGTTGCAAAAAAATGCACGGCGAATTAAACTATCACTTAGGAGGCGATTTCATGCTGATGGAAGATCGTTTGACGAAGATAAAAAATAGTTTAAAAGAACATCAGAGTGTCACTATAGAGGATTTGGCAGAAGAGCTAGGTGTATCAAAAGATACGGTCCGTCGCGATTTGATTAAACTAGAAAAACAAAAATTTTTACGGAGGACACACGGCGGGGCAATTCTGCCGGAAGAAAAAGCACCTATTTTTGACTATGAACAACGAGCAAGCAAAGCCAATCAAGTGAAAATCGCATTGGGTGAAAAAGCAAGTTCATTCATTGAAGAGAACTGTTCGGTCATCTTCGATTCTTCCACTACAGTTGAGAATGTGATCCATCATTTATCTGATAAAAAAATAAATGCTGTTACAAATTCCTTGGTGCATGCAATGTTACTAGCAAAATTAAATGGCACGACTATTTCTCTTTTGCCTGGAAAACTACACAAGACGCAATTGTTTCTTCATGGTACAGAAACGATTGAACAATTGAAGCAATATAAAGTAGATTATACTCTTCTTGGAATCTATGCTTTATCAAGTGAGGGAGTGTTCATCCATACGAAAGAGGAAGGATTGGTCAAAAGACAGATGGTCAAACAAGCCGCTACTGTCATTGCTATTGCGGATCATACGAAGCTGGACAAAACTGGGTTCTTTAAAGTATGTGAGTTGGCGGAAATCGATGTGCTAGTTACGGATCGTCCTTTATCAAAAATGCTAGAGGAAGCATTAATTCAAAATCATGTAATTTGCGTATGTTTAGAGAAAAGGAGCACGAAAAGATGAGCAAAAAAATCATTCTAACCACAGTGAAGGAGCCAATGACATTTTTAGATGTCCCACCTGTTTTCTTGACTGAAGAAACAATGGAAGAAAGAAAAAATAAGTTGATCACACGTATGAAAGAAGAAGGAATCGATACACTAGTTATTTATGCAGACAAAGAACATGGAGCGAATTTTGAATATTTGACAGGATTTATTCCAAGATTTGAAGAGGGATTATTGGTGGTTGAAGCAAGTGGCAACGATACTTTGATCGTAGGGAATGAAAATCTAAAGATGCATGCTCATTCAAGGATTTCAACGAAATTGATCCATTATCCGCCTTTTTCACTACCAAATCAACCGATGACAAATGAAGAATCTTTAGCGGAAATTTTTGCTACTCTAGGGTTTAAGGAAAAAAATAAGATCGGATTGATCGGTTGGAAGATGTTCAAGACTCAGAAAGTTGCCGCTTCCAAATTATTTGACCTTCCATATTTCATTGTTGAAGCGATCAGACAAGCTATTGATGCCAAAACTGAACTTATAAATGCTGTTTATCTGATGATTGGAGAAAACGGTGTTCGTAGAGAAAATAATGCAAATGAACTTGCGCATTATGAGTATGGAGCAAATTTAGCATCAAGATGTATGCTCAACGCACTTAATAAAATTGAAGTTGGTATCAAAGAAGTTGAAGTGGCAGAACAACTGAATGGCGAGGGGCAAACCAATACAGTGGTCACGATCGCAGCTACAGGAACGCGCTTTGACTATGCTAATCTCTACCCCACACATAAAAAAATCAAACAAGGTGATGCCTTGTCTTTGACGACTGGGTTTAAAGGAGGGCTTTCTAGTCGAACAGGATTCGTTGTTGAAAAAGCAGAGGAGTTACCTGTGGAGCAAGCCGATTATTTAGAGCGGGTAGCGAAACCTTATTTCAAGGCGATTGTCACTTGGCTTGAGAATCTCAGAGTTGGTTTGATCGGAAAAGAAATGTATCAATTGATTGAATCTGTATTACCGAAGCAGCTGTTCCATTGGCATTTGAATCCTGGACATTTAACAGCCGATGAGGAATGGATGGCCTCTCCTATCTATGAGGATTCCACAGAATGCCTTGCTAGTGGCATGATTTTCCAACTGGATATTATCCCATCTGTTCCCGGTTATACTGGGGTCAGTGCAGAAGAATGTGTAGCAATTGCAGATGAAGACCTTCGTACCTCGATCAAAGAAAATTATCCTGAGTTATGGGAAAGGATCTGTATCCGTCGAAACTATCTTGAGAAAGAACTGAATGTCTGCTTGAATAAGGATATTTTGCCTCTTTCGAATACGGTTGCTTACCTTAGACCTTTTTATTTGGCAAAAACAAAAGCTTTACGGGTGACATAAAAATATCTGTGGAAAGAATCAAATGGAAGCATAGATACAAGAAGGAAGAAAAATGTCACGAAAATTATGATCCGACTATTTGAGAATTACAGCCTATTTTGAGTAGATTGGTTCTGCCTTGGGTGTTTATTCGTATTTAGAATGTGGGGTGAAAGTATTCTTTGCTTTTATCTCACTTTTCTACAAGTTACTTTAATTAGGAGTAGATTTTTTTACTAAAGTAGCTTATAGTTTTTCTTGAAAACGTTTTAAATAAGGAGGGCACTGTGAAAAAAATACTTTCGATCGATGCAGGCAGAAAATATTTTTCAAAAGAACAATTGGAAACCATCATTGAAAAAGCTTCTCAAGCTGGTTTTACAGGAATCGAAGTGATTTTAGCAAACAACGGACTACGTTTTATCTTGGACGACATGGCGATCAATGGACAAGTCCAATACTATGAAAGTGAAAAGGTAAAAGAGGCATTAATCAAAGGAACGAAAAAATATTATGATGATCCAAATGGCTGTTATTTATCGCAAAAAGATATGGACTATTTGTTGCAATCCGCAAAAAAACGAAGCATCGAACTGATACCGGTAATTAATAGTCCCGGACACATGGATGCTATAGTTGAGGGAATGAGACATTTAGGTATTCAAGCTCCTGCTTTTCGCACATCACGAAGTACCATCGATTTAGCGAATCAAGAAGCGGTTGACTTTACGCGTCAATTAGTAAAAAAATATATAGACTATTTTTCGGGAAAAGTAGATTACTTCAACCTTGGCTGTGATGAGTATGCGAACGATGTAAAAACAGAAGGAGGGTGGCTAGGACTCCTAGATAAAGGGGATTATGCGAAGTTTATAGACTATACGAATGAACTTGCCGCAATGGTCAAAAACAATAAAATGGAACCAATCGTCTTCAACGATGGTATCTACTATAATGCAGATGAACGCTATGGGCAGTTTGACCCCGCGATCATCGTTGCATATTGGACAGCTGGTTGGAAGGGGTATGAAGTATGCCCACCAGAATTTTTACTAGCTAAAGGGCATCGTTTGTTGAATACGAATGACAGCTGGTACTGGGTGATTGGGCGTAATACAGAAAAAGATGGGTATTACCATTTTGAACAAGTGCTAGAGGGCATCGAAAGGACCAAGATAAGTCAGGTGCCAGCGGCTGTTGAAAAATTGCCGATTATTGGAAGCATGTTTGGCATTTGGGCAGACGATCCCGAGCGCCCGTTCGAGATGCAGGCGCTCGATCAATTGATTACTCGTTATTCTAGTTACTGGCATCAACAGTTTCAATGATTGTGGTGTCTTGAATCATAGGTATGGACGTAATTTTTCACTAGGATCGAAATAAAGATACTCATAATTCCTAATCCGAATGTCGCGTATAGGATGGTGAATAATTTTCCTAATACTGTAACAGGATGGATATCACCAAAACCGATAGTGGTCAGTGTAATGAAACTCCAGTAAAAAGAGTCAAATAAGGATACTTTTTCGAGAAAAGAAAAGCAGAACGTACCAATGGTTAAAGTAATCAACATTACAGAAAGCAGTGCCCGCATTTCTTCTTTTCTCAAAATAGAAAAAAATGTTTGAAACAATTTAAGTGTTGCACGAAAAAGGAACATCATCATGACCTCCTTTGAGTAGATTTTATACTGTAAAGTTTACCATATGACTAAGATAATCGCTTTATGATACCTATAAGGAACACTGATTATCATAGCTGATTGAGGAGAGTCTGTTCATATTTGTTGTCCATCACGGAAATAACTGACATTTGATCTTAAAAATTTTCATTTGCAATTTGACTTGGAGAAACGTATGATTCTTTTAGTATATCGTGAGAAGTATGAACTTAGAGAATCAAGCTATTTTTTACGAACACGATTGATTAGTAACAAAATAGAAAATGGTTTCCTCCAATCAAACAAAAGCAGATCTCAATTGCACCATTAGTTGGATGTTTGATCTTGATCAAAGGACCATACATATCAGTTAAAATGAGGTGAACAACTAGTGAATATCAGAGAAGTAAGTGAAAAAAAGGGAATATCTCCAGATACCTTGCGCTATTATGAAAAGATTGGGTTGATCCCTCCTGTTCATCGGACAAAAGGAGGCATCAGAGATTATACGGAAGAAGACTTGAATTGGGTAGATTTTACCATTTGTATGCGCAATGCGGGTCTTTCGATCGACTCTTTGATCACCTACAATAAATTATGTGAACAAGGAAATGAAACAATCGAAGCACGAAAAGATTTGCTGATTGAAGAGAGTCAGCAATTAGCGAAAAAAATCGAAGAGATGCAGGAATGTTTTGATCGATTAGAAGGGAAAATAAAAAATTACGATCGACTCCTAGTAAAGAAATAAAGAATGTATAAAAAGAGGTCGAGACAAAAATCGTTTAGGTTTGAGAAATTGGGTTCTATAATAATTGGTGTTGTTACTCTTAGGAGTAGGAACACCAATTATTTTTTTATAACAAAAAGACATCTGGTTGCCCTATAATTAAATCACCAAACCAAGTCATAGAAGGAAAACCAAATGTCCACTAATAAGAATATCAAAATTAAAGAAAAAAGCATAGACAAAATGATCAAACAAATATTAAAAACTATGGTGAGAAAAACGATGTTGAGACAAAAGTGTTTCTTACTTTTGTCCCACGCTCGTTTTTTGAAATTTACGAAAAAACTGACTTTTGGACGCCGTTTATTCGAGTGTCTGTAGTAAAACTTAGATTTGTCCTACATTCTTTTCTTACTGTAACTGTTGTCTCAAACATTGTATCAGCACACTGTCATTCAAGTGCTTGTGCCAAGTCTTCTATTAAGTCTTCTTCATCTTCTATCCCACAAGATAGACGGACGAGTGTTTCCGTCACCCCCATTTTTAGCCGTTCTTCTTCTGGCATACTCGCATGTGACATTGCCCAGGGATAAGAAAGAATCGATTCCACGCCACCAAGACTGACCGCAACGATTGGCAATCGACAGTTAGTAAATAAAGACTGGATCTGATCGACCATTTCCAATTCAAAAGAGAGAATTGCTCCAGAGTTCTCACATTGTTGGTGATGCACTTGATACCCTGGATGTTGTGCTAATCCAGGATAATAGACTTTTTTTACTTTAGTGTGTTCAGATAGAAAGGTGGCGATTTTAGAAGCATTCTTGATGGATTTCTCCATTCGTAATCCCATCGTTTTTACTCCACGCAATAGTAGCCAAGCATCTTCTGGTCCTAAGATCCCACCTAATGCGATCTGATGCTCCTTTAATTTTTTATAAATTGCTTCTTGATTTGTAGCAACTAAGCCAGCTACTACGTCGCTATGTCCATTGATAAATTTAGTTGCACTATGTATGACGATATCTACGCCTAAGGATAAAGGGTGTTGCGAGAGTGGGGACATAAAAGTATTGTCGGAAACGGTAAGAATTCCATGTTTTTTGGCAGTTTCCGCTACTTTTCTAATGTCAGTGATCGTCAATAATGGATTTGAAGGTGTTTCGATATAAAACATTTTTGTTTCTTTTTTAATTGCTTTTTCCCAAGAATCATTATCTGTTTCATCTACGAATGTACAGTCAATCCCAAATCGTGAAAGAAACAAATGGATGCTATGGAAGGTGCCACCATAAATGTTTTTTCCTAATACCAGATGGTCACCTTTTGACAGTAAAAACAAGACCGCATTGATGGCAGCCATCCCAGAAGAAAAGGCCAATCCAAAAGTAGCATCTTCTAAAGAGGCAATACATTTTTCAGCAGTTTCGACCGTAGGGTTCCCAAAACGCGTATAGCTAAATCCTGTATGGGTAAAGACATCTTGCTGATGAAAAGTCGATGCTTGGTATTTGGGGATGGATGAAGCACCAGTAACAGGGTCGATCATCGGATAGTCATGCAGTAACTTCGTATTGATTTTCATGAATCGTTCCTCCAAAGTTTGTTTTCATTTGCGCATTAAAAGTAGCATACTCATTCTCTCTATGTCAACGTTTTCTTGATAAAAAATTATCAAAGATATTTTTCATTTAATAACGTCGTTTATTATAAAAATATACAATTATACTAATTTTTCTACATATAAAAAAACTAAAAAACATTTGACTGATATGGCTTATTGTGATAATTTTTTATTGGAATATTTTTTTGATAAAAATTTATCACTCAAGGAGGGAACAATGACGAAAGAAGAAATAAAAATGCCTTATGAGAAGTACCGTCGAGCAAATGATTTTATTTTTATTTCAGGACAATTGCCAGTAGATCCAAAAACAGATCAACTAAGTGGCTCAACGATCGAAGAACAAACGAAGCAGGTAATGGTAAATATAACTGATATACTCAAGGATTTAGAACTAACTTTTGATCATATTGTAAAAGCTACTTGTTTTTTGGCGGATATTGAACATTTTGCAACATTCAACCAAGTATATCAAGAATATTTTGGTGAGCGTTTTCCTGCTCGCTCTGCTTTTCAAGTAGGGGCTCTGCCGAAAGGTGCTTTGATCGAGATCGAACTGATTCTAATGGAAGAAAGTTAGGAGGGGGAAAATGAAGATTGTGATCATCGGTGGGATAGCGGCCGGCATGAGTGCAGCAGCAAAGGCTAAGCGTCTGGACCCATCCACTGAAATAATCGTGATTGAACAAGAAGAGTATGTTTCATTCGGGGCATGTGGACTTCCCTATTATTTAGGGGAGGAATTCAGTGATGAAAACGAAATGTTTGCAAGGACACCAGAACAAATAGAGCGCTTGGGCATTCGTTTGTTATTAAAGCACAAAGCTCAAGCGTTAGATAGCGAGAAGAAACGAGTGCTAGTGGAGGATCTAGCAACAAATGAACGATTCTACGAGAAATATGATCGCCTGATGTTGGCGGTAGGTGCCAGTCCATTGCTTCCAGCTATTGCGGGCAGTGTCTCCAAGGATGTTTATACGGCAACTAAATTATCAGAGATCAATAGATTTAAACAAGCGCTACCGAGCTATAGAAAAATCACCATCGTTGGTGGTGGTTTTATTGGGTTGGAATTAGCGGACCAATTGGTGAAAACAGGAAATGAAGTACATATAATTGAAACAAAAACAGAATTGATGAACCGAACATTCGATCAGGAATTTTCAGAGAAAATAGCAGAAGCGATCCAAGAAAAAGGTGTGAACCTCCATTTAGGAGAGTCAGTAGTAGCTATAGAGCAGCAAGATGGGCGTGTCCATGCTATACAGACAAGTAAACAGCGATATAAAACTGATGCAGTGCTGTTTGCAATAGGATTCACCCCGAATACTGGATTCTTGGATGGACAACTCGATTGTTTGGAAAATGGTGCTATCAGAATTGATACTTACGGACGAACTTCGCAAAAAGACATTTTTGCCGCCGGTGACTGTGCCTCGATACCTCACCGTTTGTTGGGAGATGTTTATCTACCATTAGCTACGACAGCGAATAAAATGGGACGAATCGTGGGGATCAATATCAGTAGCGAGAAGGTAACAGAAGAATACGTAGGTGCATTAGGTAGTAGTGCGATCAAAATCGGAGACTATGAAGCCGCTAGTGTCGGGCTTACAGAAAAGACAGCACAACAAGCAAAATTGGACTACAGTACTACTTGCGTAGAGGTAGCAAACCATTCGAACTATTATAGTGTGCAGGAAAAAATAAAAATCAAGCTTGTGTACGACAAACAGACAAAAGTAGTGTATGGAGCCCAATTATTTGGTAAAAATGAAACGGTACTCCGTTCAACAGGGTTAGCTGTGGCAATATATGGACAAATGACGACTAAAGAACTAGGATTTATTGATTTTGCGTACGCTCCTCCATTTGCTTCCACGTGGGAAGCAATCAATGTCGTTGCAAATACTGCAAAATAAAGGAGATGGATAAAGTGATCGATGCCCCTTTTTTTACTCAATTTTTAAAACTAAGTAATTTTTATACAGTCTTTGGACTGGTCTTATTGTTAGGTTCATTAGCTATCATGAAATATATGAAAGATAAACGAGTCAATTTTTCAAAACGAATGATCTATGCTTTGATACTGGGTCTGATCTTAGGGGTTGTTGTGGATCTAGTTGGTTCCACTAATGAAGTCTATGCGAAATTTGCTCGAACAGAAATCAATACATGGTATGCATTAGTTGGATCGGGCTTTTTAAAAATGATCCAATTATTAGCTATTCCGGTCGTGTTTTTATCGATCATCAAAGTCGTGGTGGAAGTAAAAGGCGAGCGCCTGAAGCATCTAACAGGGAAAACTTTTGCCACATTACTCGGAACAACTGCGATCTCTGCATTGTTAGGTATACTTGTTGTGAAGCTGTTTCAACTGAATGGTGCAGAGTTTGCTGGTGATCTGGCAGCAGAACGAGTCGAAAACATGGCTAATATCGCTTCGCAAAGTTTCCCGGAATTTTTCCTTAATCTTGTGCCTAATAACATCATCAGTGTCATGGGGAACAATGGTAGTATTGTCTCAGTCGTGATAATTGCGGCAATGTTTGCCGGCGCGATCCGTTTTTTAGAAGTAAAAAAACCAGAACAAGTTGCGCCCTTTGTGACTCTGCTTGATTCCTTGAAAGTGACTGTGAATTCGGTGCTGACAAATGTCATCAAATTGATGCCTTACGGTGTGGTAGCATTAGTGAGTAATACGATCATTTCCAGAGGTATCCAAGCAATCATGGGGATGATCGGCTTTATCGTAGCATTATATACAGGTGTTATACTCATGCTTATCGTGTACGTGTTCCTTCTTATGGTACTGGGTGTCAACCCGTGGATCTTTTATAAGAACGCCTTCACGACTCTATTATTCGCTTTTTCATCCCATTCTAGTGTAGGTACTTTGCCTTATACACTAAAAACATTGAATGGAGATCTGGGTGTTTCATTGGAGACGTCAAATTTTGTCGCTACATTAGGAACATCGATTGGAATGAATGGGTGTGCTGGGGTATTCCCTGCGATGTTAGGTGTGTTGATGGGCTCGGCTGTTGGTGCAGAAATGAACCTTTCCTTTTATATTTTAGTGGTGGTCGTAGTTACAGTTGGCTCAATTGGTATAGCCGGCGTACCAGGTACAGCGACAGTCGCTGCAACCGTTACATTGAATGGATTAGGTTTTGGTCACACATTGACAAGTATCGGTGCGATTTTTGGGATCGATCCGATCGTTGATATGGGACGTACCATGTTGAATGTAGCTGGTGCGATGGTTTCTGCCATCATGGTAGATAAGTGGGAAGGGACATTTGATAAGGAAGCTTTCTTGGCACCAGTAACGAAAAAGACAAGTGAAGAATAAATAAAAGAAAAAAAGTGTAGAAAGGATGAGGTTGGGACAGAAGTGTTTAACTCCGAGAAATAAGAAGAAATTCACGAAAATTGCTTTTCAAATTTTTGTGAATTTCGGCTTATTTAAGAAGGAGTTGCTTCTGCGCCCACCGTTTATTCGTTTTTAAAGAATGAGATAGAAGTGTTTCTTACTTTTGTCCCACGCTCGTCCTTTCTTTTTCATTTTGTTTTTTCGGCTATTTTAAGGTAGCGATAGACACTTGGATCAGAAATATTTAGGATCTTAGCCACTTGTGAGACTGACCCTTTGATTTGGAATACCCCTTTTTCATTTAACTGACGAATGATCTCAACTTTTAAATCTTTATTTAGCGTGATTTGTTGATTCAATAAGTCTGGCGAAACAATCGAATAAATGATTCCTTCAATCGTTTCTTCCAAGATCTCAACAGAGTCAGAGAATAAAGCAGTGTCTAATGCGATATGAGAGTGTGATTCTTTTGCTAAGCCAGCTAATCCCAGTATTTCTTGTGACAACTGCTGATATTTACTTATATCCTGATTGATACACAACAATCCAACCAATTCATTTTGATCATTTCGAATAAAAAAAGTAGCACCCTTCAAATTTTTTCCGTTGATTGTCTGGGATTTGTAGTTCACTAAATAGTCTTGTGTCAGATGCTTTTTTGAACGAATCAAGTCCAAAGCGAATCCAGTTACCGGTGAATCGATATCTCGACCGCTGATATAATTGTTTTCGATGGCGGCAATATGAAAGTGGTCCTCTTCAAGATTGTGTAGAACGATTTCATAATTTTCACCTAAAGCTTGGCCAAGAAATTTGACTAATGAACTATAAAAATTCAAATTATTTTTATCCATTTTATCACCTGATAATTTTTTATTACCTCTATCATATCATGTATGCTTGTCGCTTTCATTAGAAAAATCGAAGAGAGTCGGTGGCAAATGGTTTTAGATGCAGTATCCCTGTTCGCATCGCCAGCTTTTTCTTATAGGATATTTGAACAGATGGAATCAGAAAAAATGAGCTGATCTCGCCTTTTTTTATTTTGACGATCAAGGATGGCTATCTAACGTGCTTAATGCTATAATTGTCCTTAAAAAATTTTACCTTAATATGAATGGGATGATAGAAGCAGTGACGAATTTTTTGAACGCAACCATAGAGCAACTACCACGAATCGTTGAAATCTATAATCAAGCAATTCCTGGCAAGATGGCTACAGCAGATTTGAAACCAATCACAGTAGAGTCAAGAATTGACTGGTTTGAAGCGCATCACCCTGATCATCGGCCTTTATGGCTTATCGAAGAAAAAGGAGAAGTTGTTGGTTGGATCAGTCTTAGTGATTTTTATGGACGGCCAGCCTATGATCAAACGGTAGAAATCAGTATTTACATTGATCAATTCTGTCAGAAGCTTGGACTTGGGCAAAAAGCGTTGCATTTTGTCGAAAGTCAGTTGTCACGTCTGAAGATTGAAACAGTATTAGCCTTTATTTTTGATATCAATCAAGCAAGTCAACGCCTATTTGAAAAAAATGGCTATGGGACTTGGGGACATCTACCAAAAATCGCACACATGGAAGATCGTGTGATCGGATTAAATATTTTAGGTAAGACGTATCGTTCATGAGAATAGGCCAAGAGGATGAGACTAAAGTAAAAATTACTTTTAGCTCATCCTTTAAATTTGAAGAAAAGTACAGAAGCAAACTGTCAAAGGGAAAATCGAAGTCCTCAAAAATGTGAAAAGTGTTTTTTGGATTCCTGCTTATTTTTGAAGTGTATCACTTCTATCGCTATCTTTTTTTACATATCACTACACAAATTGCTTGATTAGTGCTAAACTTCATTTTGAAACAGGTTTTAAAACTGTACTAATCAATGTCTCTGTTTTTAATTAAATGGAATGAAAAAGGAGAAAAACAATGGCTGATAAAGTGAAACAAGGATCTAAAACTGTAGTAGAAAGTCTGATCAATCATCATGTGAATTATGTATTTGGGATTCCAGGTGCAAAAATCGATGGTGTGTTCAATGAACTAGAAGATGGCGGCCCTGAGTTGATCGTTACTAGACATGAACAAAATGCGGCTTTTATGGCTCAAGCAATCGGGCGTATCACAGGTGAACCGGGCGTAGTGATTGCTACAAGTGGACCAGGAGCAAGCAACCTAGCAACTGGGTTAGTTACTGCTACTGCAGAAGGTGATCCTGTTCTTGCAATTGCTGGTCAAGTAAAACGTAGTGATCTGCTAAAATTGACACATCAAAGCATGAATAACGCGGCATTGTTCCAGCCTATCACAAAATATAGTGCTGAAATCCAAGATCCAGAAACGATTTCTGAAGTAATCGCAAATGCCTATCGTATGGCAAAAAGCTCTAAAAAGGGGGCAAGCTTCATCAGTATCCCACAAGATGTAGTTGATGCACCTGTTAAAAATGCAGTAATCCAACCTTTGAGAGACCCTCAATTGGGATCAGCATCAGCTTTAGATATCGACTATTTGGCTGAACGTATCCGTGAAGCTAAATTACCCGTCCTGCTTGTAGGAATGCGTGGGTCAAGTGAAAAAGAAACCACAGCAATCAGGAATTTAGTTGAAAAAACAGGCTTGCCTGTAGTAGAAACCTTTCAAGCAGCAGGAGTGATCTCTCGTCAGTTAGAAGAACATTTCTTTGGTAGAGTCGGACTATTTAGAAACCAACCTGGAGATATGTTGTTGAAACGTAGTGATTTGGTCATTGCAATTGGCTACGACCCTATCGAATATGAAGCAAGAAACTGGAATGCCGAAAAAGATGCGCGCATTATTGTGATTGATGAAACGCCAGCAGAAATTGATCCGTATATGCAGCCTGAAAGAGAATTGATCGGAAATATCTCAGAAACATTAGACCTATTGACTGTTTCCTTAGAGCCTCAACAAGTATCTGTTGACGCGAAGGAATATCTTGCTTCTTTACAAGAAAAACTTGCGGCAAGAGATATCGTTGAATCAAAAAGTGAAGAAGGAATCTTGCACCCATTAGAAGTGATCAATACACTTCAAGCAAAAGTAACAGATGACATGACTGTAACTGTTGACGTCGGTAGTCATTATATCTGGATGGCACGTCATTTTAGAAGTTATGAAGCACGTCATCTATTGTTCAGTAACGGTATGCAAACATTAGGAGTTGCCTTACCTTGGGCTATTTCTGCGGCGTTAGTTCGACCAAATACACAAATCATTTCAGTATCAGGGGATGGCGGTTTCTTGTTCTCTGCACAAGATCTTGAAACAGCAGTACGCAAAAAATTGAATATCGTTCATTTGATTTGGAATGACGGTCGCTACAACATGGTAGAATTTCAAGAGATCATGAAATATCAACGTTCATCTGGTGTCAACTTTGGCCCAGTTGATTTTGTAAAATATGCAGAGGCATTTGGTGCGAAAGGGTTACGTGTGACAAATGTGGAAGAATTGGATAAAGCATTAGCAGAAGGATTTGAAACAGAAGGTCCTGTGATCATCGATATTCCGATTGATTACCGTGACAATGAAAAATTAGGCGAAACGATTTTACCAGATCAATTTTATTAAGGAGATGCGAGCATGAGTGAAAAGGTATTGTATCAACACGGAACCTTAGGCGCATTGATGGCCGGCTTGATGGATGGAACTGAAACGATCGGTCAAGTACTCGAACATGGAACGTTGGGACTAGGCACATTACATGGATTAGATGGAGAAGTCATTTTCTTGGATGGAGAAGCCTATCAAGGTCGTTCTGATGGCGCAGTCATACGATTGACAGGAGAGGAACTGACGCCTTATTCTGCCATTACAGACTTCACAGCCGATCGTTCATTTGATGTAACAGCAGCAACAAAAGGCGAAACATTAAAGAAAGACATCCTTGACAAAGAAGATGGGAAAAACTTGTTTTTAGCGATAAAAATCACAGGAACCTTCAAAAAAATGCATATCCGAATCATGCCAAAACAAGAAAAACCTTATCGAAGATTAGCCAAAATTTCTGAATCGCAACCGGAGTTCTATCAAGAGAATGTCCAAGGTACGCTCGTAGGATTTTTTACCCCAGAACTATTCCAAGGTGTAGCAGCAGCTGGGTTCCATTTGCATTTTATTGATGATACCAGAAAATTTGGTGGGCATGTCATGGAATTTGAATTAGCGAATGGTACTGTTGAAAGTAGCCAAATCGAAAGCTTGGTCCAACATTTTCCAGTAAATGATTCGACTTTTGTTCAAAGTGAAATCGACTATGCAGATTTGGAAAAAGAAATCCAACAAGCAGAATAGATACGGCAATCAAGCAATCGTGGTTGTGTTACCAATAAAAATGAGAGAGCGTGGGACAAAAGTGTGACTGGCTTTTTCTCACGCTCTTTTATTGTTTGAGGATGAATAGAAAGCGGTGGCATGCGGAAAAAACAAATTTTTCAACTCTTTTAAATTTATAGACTAGTCAGACCACAATTTCTAGGCTATAATTTCTTGCATAGAAGGAGTGGATGGGGTCATGTGGACAGAGAAACAAAAAAAGGATGCATACCAGATATTATTATTACAGCAAGAAGGACTATTGGAAGCTGAAGACAATTGGTTAGCTAACTTAGCCAATTCTTCCGCACTTTTAAATGAGACCCTACCAGAAACAGTTTTTGCCGGCTATTATCTTTTCGAGGGCGAAGAATTGATTTTAGGACCCTTCCAAGGACGAGTGTCTTGTACGCGAATCAAAATGGGCGAGGGTGTTTGTGGGGAGTCTGCACAAAAACGGATCTCATTGATCGTTGACGATGTTAAAACCCATGAAAACTATATTTCATGTGATTCAGCAGCGCAGTCTGAAATCGTCGTACCAATGGTCAAAAACGACCAATTGATCGGAGTATTAGACATTGACTGTGGCGTCACCAATGGCTACGACCACATCGATCAAGAAAACTTGGAGAAATATGTAGCGCTTTTAGTTGAAAATATGCCAATTAGTGTTATTTCTAAATAAAAAATGAGGATGAAATAGCAGTGTCGAGCTGAAAAAAATAAGAAGAAACTGAGAGAGTTGCGGTTCAATTTTTGAAAATGTTGTTTATTTTTTCGATGAAAGTCCTTCTGTTTCTATGATTTCTCAAAATTTAGCGGATGAGGTGAAAGTATTGTTACTATTGCCTTATTTTTTTTAAATATTATAATAGTTTTTAGTTTTCATAATCTAATTTCAATGTTATTATCATTTTATAAAATGATAAAACGATTAAAGGTGGATGAGATATGAGTAACGAAGAAATCATTTTAGGACAAAAATATGCTTGCCGACCGATTGGCTTAAAAAACAAAGTAATTGGTGAAGTGATCAGTAAAATGGAAAATTGTATCGTTTTATGTGTAGAGGAATACCAAGAGTGCGACCATGAAGAAATATTAGAAAAATGCGGTAAAGTTGTCGCAAAGTATTCGGAAGTTTGTGCATTGCATGAGATTGAAGCGGTATTTACCACACCAGCTAGAATTTATGAACATGCAGTTGTTTCTTAATTCATCACTAGTATCATATTGATAGCGCTCTGAGCAATTAAGAAGAATGCTTGAAACGGTTCATTTTACATCGGAAATTCAGTAATAGAGTCTGGGACAAATCTCAGTTTTGCTACAGACTCTCGAATAAATGGCATCCAAAAGTCAGTTTTTTTGAAATTTCTCAAACCTAACCGACTTTTGTCTCGACCTCCTAATAGTAAGTAACCAATCTTAATTAGGTTTATTTTCACCATTAATAAAAATAAAATTTTATTCTTGATTGACAAATCAAATGAACTCTGTTATTTTATTACCAATCATTAAAACGCGATGAAAAAGAAAGTAGAGTAACCATGTACGCTAAAGAGAATTCCTGCTTGGTGAGAGGGGATGCGCATCAATTACTTGAAAATGGCTTTTGAGCGGATTTCCCGAATTTATGAAGGAAATACGGTTGTCCCCGTTAATAAGGCACAGTCTCCAAGATGCAAACTTTTTGGGTACTGATCGAGATGAAATCTGTGAGGATTTTATGATTAAAGGTGGTAACGCATGTCCAATGCCCTTAGCAAATTTTTTGCTAGGGGCATTTTTTGTATTTGCTTTTAAGCAAGGATGACTATCTCATAAAGAGACTCATCGGATATAAAGAATTGGAAGGTGGACGAATTATGGCAGGCTTTTTAGGTAGTACAAACCGATTTTGGATTGCAAGAGGGTCCGGTAAATGCAATGTATCGAGTGGCTTATCAAGTTGAGTCCAACTTGATCATCAATAATCTCACTCACGAGTTTGAACCATACAATATTCATGATGCAAGTTACCGTCTATTGCAAGCAGCAAGTTATTGGCCAGCGCGCACGGTATTTGTTTCGGTTGCTGATCCTGGAGTTGGTTCAACGCGTCGAAGTGTCGTGGCAGAATTAAAAGATGGGCAATATATTATCACGCCAGACAATGGGACATTGACATATTTGGCACAATACGTAGGAACCAAAGAAGTCAGTCAAATTGATGAAGAAACACAGCACTTGCTTGGTTCATCAGAAAGTCATACATTCCATGGACGCGATGTCTATGTATACAAGGGGGCTCGACTAGCTAGTGGAAATGTACGATTTGACGAACTAGGTTCAGTTATTCCAACGAGCAAGTTGGTAACATATTGATTGCTCCTATTCAAAATGAACATAAGACGACAGGTACGATCGATATCACCGATATTCGTTTCGGCTCACTTTGGACGAATATTCCGGTGGATTTTTTCAAAAATTGGCAAATTGAATATGGACAAAGTTTACTAGTAAAAATATACTATCAAGGTATAGTCCGTTACCAAGATGAGGTTGTCTTTGGACGTTCGTTTGCTCAAGTAGCGTCAAAAAAATCGGTATTATACATCAATTCATTATTGAACGTTGGGTCAGGGGATCAATCTGGATTCATTTTCAGCTGTATATAAGATCGGAACAGGCAATGACTGGACGATCGAACTGACAAAGAACTAAGAAAAGAAGCACTTATTACGTATTAATTAAAAAAGGGGTAAAAAGTATGAGTAAGAAATTCACGGTAAAACACATTGTAGCAATTGGTATCGGCGCAGCGGTCTTCTTCATTTTGAAACGTTTCGTAACTATTCCAACAGGGATTCCTAATACGGATATCGCAACGGCGTATCCTTTCTTGGCATTGTTAGGCGTTGTTTATGGCCCTATCGTTGCAGGGTTAGCAGGCTTTATCGGCCATGCACTTGGTGACTTGACGACCTATGGGGCATGGTGGTCATGGATTATTGCTTCAGGTATTTTAGGTGTCTTCTTTGGCTTGTTAGCTAAACGTATCCCGATCGAACAAGGAACTTTTGGGAAAAAAGAAATTGGGACGTTTCTTGTTGGTGAAACGATCGCCAATTTGATTACATGGGTAGTGATTGCACCAATCGGAGATATCTTGATCTATGCAGAGGCACCAAGCAAGGTCTTTACACAAGGTATCGTTGCAGGGATCACAAACGCGATTGTAACAGGTGTTATCGGTGTTATTTTGCTAAAAGCCTATGCGCAGACGAAAACGAAAAAAGGTAGCTTAAATAAAGAAGATTAGAACGTGAGGATATAAAATGATCGAGTTTCATGATTTTACATTTCAATATGATAGCCAAGCCGAACCCACACTGAAAAATATCAATTTGTCCATCAAACAAGGAGAAAAGATTTTGATCATGGGTCCTAGTGGCTCAGGAAAATCTACCTTAGGGAAATGTTTGAATGGTATCATCCCGCAAAATGAAAAAGGTAGTTTTACTGGGAGTTTGAACATCAACGGGAAGTTGTTTGGCGAATCCACCATCTATGACCTTTCGTTAGATGTGGGGACAGTATTGCAAGATACGGATAGCCAATTTGTTGGCTTGACCGTTGCTGAAGATATTGTATTTTCATTGGAAAACGAGATGATTGAGCAAACGGAGATGCGCAAGGCGGTAAATTATTGGTCTGAAAAAACCAATCTATCGGAACAATTAGAAAAACGCCCACAAGATCTCTCTGGTGGTCAGAAGCAACGTGTAACGATGGCTGGCGTGTTGATCGATGAAACGCCGATCCTTTTGTTTGATGAACCTTTAGCCAATCTCGATCCACAAACGGGGTATGAAGCGATTCAAATGATCGACCAGTTGTATCAGTCGCAAAAATTTACAACAATCATTATCGAACACCGTTTGGAAGAAGTTTTAGCAGCACCAATCGATCGTGTTATTCTAATGAACGAAGGAACGATCATCGCAGATAGCACGCCAACAGAATTACTAAAAAGTAACCTTTTGACAATGTATGGTATACGCGAACCTTTGTATATCTCTGCTTTGAAACGTGCGGGTATTTCTTTGGAAGAGTTTTCTGATCTAACGCAGGTCGATCAACTAGTTTCCCCAGAAATAGCAACGGCATTATCCAAGGATCAGGGAGAATTCAAAGCAATTCCGTTAAAAGAAACGCCATTACTGACACTGAAAAATATTTCCTTTGTCTTTGGGGATGAGCAAGTCATCAAAAAAATTGACTTGACACTCTATCAAGGAGAAATGGTCAGTCTTGTTGGGCATAATGGGGCAGGCAAGTCTACGCTGTCGAACCTGATCACAGGTTTTTATCCTCTTCAAACAGGTGAACTATTGTGGAAAGGGCAATCCATTGCAAATGAAAGTATCAAGGAGCGAGCCGACAAAATAGGTTACGTGTTGCAAAATAGCAATCAAATGCTATCGAAGAATATGATTTTTGAAGAGGTCGCATTAGGGTTGGAGAACCAGGGTGTCGATCCTGAGGAGATCCAAGAAAAAGTTTTTGACACATTGAAGGTCTGCGGACTCTACGAATTTCGTAATTGGCCAATCTCTGCATTGAGCCATGGGCAAAAACGCCGAGTAGCAATTGCAGCTATTTTAGTACTCGAGCCTGAATTGCTGATCCTTGATGAACCTACAGCGGGGCAAGATTATTACCATTATAATGAAATGATGACCTTTTTACGCACGTTGAACCAGCAAGGGATTACCATCTTGATGATCACCCATGATATGCACCTGATGTTGGAACATACCCGACGGACGTTGGTATTGAAACAAGGACAGATCATCGCGGATGAGCCCCCTGCCAATGTCTTATCTTCGGCAGAATTAGTTGCCTCAGCAAGTCTGCGTGAAACGAGTCTCTATCGTTTGGCACAAAACAATTATTTAGCAAATGCCACCGATTTTGTGTCGGCATTCATCCAGCATGAGGAGATGTCTACTGATGGCAGATAATAATTTGATCGGTTATTTGCCGAAAAAAACGGTGATCCATCAACTTAGCGGCTTCACTAAATTGTTGTGTTTTTTAATGATTTCAGTAGTTGGGATGATTTCTTATGACACACGTTTTTTGCTAGTTCTTGCGCTTTTCTCTATTATTCTTTTTCGAACAGCAAAAATTACGTATCGTGAGATTTCCTTTGTATTGAAATTTATCGCATTCTTTTCGATTTTGAATTTGCTGACAGTTTATCTATTTGCACCAGAATATGGTGTGACGATCTATGGAACAAGACATGTGATTTTTGAAGGAATCGGCCGGTATACACTCACACAAGAACAACTTTTTTATGAGTTCAATCTGCTAATCAAATATTTCGTCACGATTCCACCAGGGTTGATCTTTATTTTGACGACGAACCCTAGTGAATTGGCATCAAGTATTCATCGAGTAGGTGGATCATATAAGATAGCTTATGCTTTTTCTTTAGCATTGCGTTATATCCCAGACATTCAAGAAGATTTTCGAACGATTTCAAAAGCACAGCAAGCTCGAGGAAATGAGCTATCCAAGAAAGCCTCGTTGATGAAACGAGTACGTGGCAATTTAACGATTGCGATTCCTTTGATTTTCTCCAGTTTAGAACGAATCGAAACGATTTCTTCGGCGATGGAGCTTCGTCGTTTCGGTAAGAAAAAAAGCCGCACTTGGTTGTTAGCTAAACCCTTGAAGCGCAACGATTATTTGGCATTATTACTGGTAATCTTATTGTGTGCCGCAGGGATCTCTTTATTGTTCATCAATGGCGGACGCTTTTATAATCCGTTTCGCTAGAGTTTTGGATATATGTCTCAAGACAAAAGAAATGGAAGACTGAAAATCTTTTTTACGATTTTCAGTCTTCCAGTTTTTGTTTGTTAGTGAAATCCTCATTGACTTATTTATTATCAAAAAAATTGATTTTTCGGTGGATTTTCTGTCAAAAACAAGGACGGATCACTGTTAGATTGGTTCAATAGTTAGAATAAAACAGCAGAAGCTAATGCTTGTTGAATAGCTACAATATTTTTGTCCTTGCGGAATTGTAGACTCTCGGCTGGAAGTTCAGCGCTAGAAATCCAAATTTTCAACTCTGCATCTAAATCAAAATGACCGCTTGTTTCTACAGAAAAACGTGAGATCGATTTATAAGGAATCGACTTATATTCTACTTTTTTACCAGTGACGCCTTGTTTGTCAACAATAATCAATCGTTTGTCTGTAAAAACAATTAAGTCTCTTACTAATTTAAAAGCTAAATCCACGTTTTCATTAGGGACTAAAACCCCTTGTAGTTCGTTTTCTACAGATTTATTATCATGTTGTGCAGCATTTCCCATTAGTCCATCGAATAATCCCATTTCTTGATTCCTCATTTCTGATATAATAGATTTGTCATTTTTAAAAGATGGTCCGTGTGGCAACACGGGTTTTAATTTTATAAAAGAAAGCGACAAGACTTTCTAATAGAACCGATTCATTTTTCTCCGAATAATTCAGTTTGCATTCATAAATTTTGATAAGATATCTTCCTAAAAGTCCTTTTTAGTTTTTTACTAAAGAATATACTTGATCTTCATGATCATGTATTCACAAATGCATAGGAATAGTAAATCAATATCTACGATGAACTATATATTTATGATGACTTAAAAACTGATGTGTGTCAATGAGTTAGTCGAATTTTAGTTTACAAATAGAACCGTCGAAAAATAGTTTAGGAATTTTTTAGGAGAAAACGAAATAAATGCAGAAATCCGTATTACTTTAGTTGTTACTGAAACTGCTGACTAATACTTGTTACATAAAATTTCGAGCAAATTGGATTTATTAAAGAATACAATTATGATGATATTTATAATAATATTATCAAATGAATAGTGGTAATGTGGCGAGAAAGTCGACAACTAAAATAGCAGATAAACCAAATAAGAAAAACATTTAGATTTATGGATTTAATTATTGGAAGGTTGATGAGTAATGATCACGATTATGGATTATCCAGAATATAAAAAAAGTATCCAGAAAAATCCATGTCAGAGTGGTCTGCGTATCAGGCTCCGTTAGTTTTAGAAAATATGAGGGAAGAGTATCAAGATGTGAAGCAACAGTTGAGTGGATCCGAGCAATTCAGGGCGGAAGAAATCATTCAAGAATATGAACAAGAATTCTTAAAGTAGCATTCACGTCAAGCTATTATTAAGCTTTTTGATGTGAACTAAAAGAAGATTTAAAAATCCAGACTACAAAAGATTTCATTTGGGGACCATTCGATAAATTAACTCTTTGGATTTCCCTTTTCTTAGAAGGATATTGTGATGCGAAAGAAATGCAAAATTTTTTCATTCTTCTTCTTGGTCAAAATAAAAAAACGTTGATTTAACAACGTTTTTCATACATGTTTATCTGTCTCAACAATACATATATGGAGACGGCGGGAGTCGAACCCGCGTCCAAACACATCGACACTTAAAAATCTACGTTCATAGTCAACTCATTTGAGGTTTCGCTTTACAGCTTGCCGAGTGACAGGCATTCTGTATTGCTAGTCTGATAATCTCTTTTAAACTTTACAGACGGAAAAGTTTAACGTATCCCACTAAATTTGAGACCCTTACTCGAGCACATGGGCGATGCCGAGAGGATCTACGCTAACTGTTTTTAGGCAGCTAAAGCGTAAGAGTTGTTTTCGTTTTTAGCAGTTATATTTAACTGTAACGTTTTAACGTAGACGTAACCTACGAAACGCAATTCAAGCTCGAACTGTGCCTGTCGAATCCGTAACGTCCCCGTAAAGATACAAGGGTTACGTATATTTTCATACAAAGCATAGTATACCATAATCTTTCTTTTTTTCAAGGATAAAGAGTTAATTCATCTATATACGGAAACATTGGATGATACGGTAAGCACCAACAGTATTTAGTATAAGGAGTTACCGCATCATTTCCTGTTTGATCTAAATCAAGTCGAAATGTTTCAATGCGTGGACGATCCCACCTTCAGTATTTTTCTTTGTAATAAAGGTCGAAAGTTCTTTCAAGCCATCATACGCATTTCCCATAGCGATTTTATTGTCACAGGCTTCTAGTAGAGCAAAGTCGTTTGGACCATCGCCAAATCCAAATGTCGGTACATCTGCCAAATCCATTTCTTGTTTTAGATGTTTGACACCAACACCTTTAGAAATCCCTTTTTTGACGGTATCGATAGAGTAAGGGCCATTTCGATAAAATGTCAATTCTGGAAAATATTCATGGTAGTATTCATCACCTGATTTTGACAGGATCAATAGCATGTTGATTGGATGATCCAAGAAAGCATACGGATTGATTTCTGGAACAGTTGAATGAATGAAATCGTACGCTTCGATCATTGTTTGATCGTGGCCAGTACACCAAATATTTTGATGATTATAAAAAGATAACTGGTGACCTTGGCTAGTGACATGATCGAGCATTCTCTGACACTCATCGGTAGAGAATTTTTCTGAATGGATTTCTTTTCCATCTACGCTGATGTAGGAACCATTCATTGTTACCGCAGAAGTAATACCGGCATCAGACATGATATGCTTGATCTCCGCTTCTGTTCGGCCCGTCGCAATGACTGGCAAAACATTATTTTTTTTCAATGCTTCCATAGCGTTTGCCACTTCGGGTGTGATCCTTGAACGAGAATCTAATAAGGTTCCATCAAGATCGAAAAAAGTAATCGCACGATAATTTGACACACAAAAAACCCCTTTATTATTGGATTAACTCTATCTTAACAAAGTTTGAATAAAAGACAAACGTTTCGTGAAGAATTCCTGAATATATTGGTTCAAACCAACTTTTAGAGTATACTAGAAGGAGAGACTTAGGAGGGGATTGGATGATTTTTTTTACTGTCGGAATCGGATTGTCATTCATTGGGATACTATTTTTACTTGTACCTTCTAAAGGGAATATCCCGTTTTATGGCTACCATTCACCACGTGCAGTCCAGTCAGAAGAACATTTTCGCTTAGCGCAAAAAACGAGTGGTAAATACTTTTTGCTTTTTGGCTTATTGATGGCACTTATTGGCTATTGGCTAAAAATTACAGGACATACGAATTTTTTTATAATTGAAATGCTGGTGTTGGTTTTTCCAATCATGCCTATTTTTATATTAACGGAAAAAAGACTTCAAAAAATGGATGATGAACTTGGGAGGAATAAAGATGAATATTTTGATGATCGAAGATAATCAATCCGTATCAGAAATGATGCAGATGTTTTTTTTGAATGAAGGATGGGAAGCAACATTCAAATACGATGGTAAAGAAGGACTGGATGCATTTCTAGAGAAACCGAGCTACTGGGATATGGTGACGTTAGATTTGAATTTACCAACGATGGATGGGATGATTGTCGGACGTGAGATCAGAAAAGTGTCCAGTACGGTACCGATCATTATGCTGACGGCACGAGATTCAGAGAGTGATCAAGTGATCGGCTTAGAGATGGGGGCAGATGATTATGTTACAAAACCCTTTAGCCCGTTGACTTTGATTGCACGTATGAAGGCATTGCATCGCCGCAGTGAATTAGTTGAAACAAAAGATGAAGCTGGGAGCTTCGATCAGCATTTTGATATCCAAACGGACCATTTTAAAATGAACACGAAAACACGAGAAGCTTATTTAAATGAAAAACCAATCGAAGGATTGACACCCAAAGAATTTGATTTATTGTTTACGTTAGCCAAAAAACCTCGCCAGGTGTTTTCACGGGAACAACTTTTGGAATTGGTGTGGGATTATCAATATTTTGGAGATGAACGCACGGTTGATGCACATATCAAAAAATTACGCCAAAAAATTGAAAAAGTAGGGCCGCAAGTCATCCAAACAGTTTGGGGTGTGGGCTACAAATTTGATGATTCTGGTGTTGCCTAATGCGGTATCTTTATCAACAATTATTAGCTTTTTGTGGAATGATCGTCCTGATTATTTTGATCGTAGGGGTTTCGTTTACACAATTGACGAAACAAACGATCGAAGAAAACAACTATCAACAATTGTTTGGTTATGCAGAGTCAGTTGAAAAATCGACGCAAACTTATTCGGATACATTTCCGCAGATGACACAAGATCAAGCATTTCAAAATGCACTCTTTTTCACTGAACAAGTATTGTCTGAACAAAATGTCAATTTTATTTTTATTGACAAAAATGAGCGAGTCATCTATCCAACAAATAATACGATATTGGATTTTTCGATAAATTCGAATCAGTGGGAAAATCTGCGAAGTGGTCGACAAGTAAAATATACCTCGAACAAGAATATTTTAGGACAAAACCAAGCAACCTCTTATGCACTTGTTCCTTTTAACTTAGACCATGAATTTTATGGCGGATTAGTGGTTAGTCAGCCAGCTAGAAACATTGATAATAGTGTACGTTCCGTTACTCTGAATCTTTTCAAAGGATTCATTTTTTCGAGTATTATTGCTATTATCGGTAGCTATGGATTTGCAGCTTTCCAGGTGAAACGGATCAATCGTTTAAGAAATGCGACAAAAGAAGTGACGAATGGTAATTTTGATGTTCAATTACCTGTACATGATAAAGACGAATTTGACGAACTAGCTGATGATTTCAATAAAATGACGAATTCTCTAAAAGAGTCACAAGCAGAGATCGAAGAGCAAGAAAATCGTAGAAGGCAGTTTATGGCAGATGCGTCGCATGAAATGCGTACACCTTTAACGACGATTAATGGATTACTTGAAGGGTTAGAATATAATGCAATTCCAGAGAATCAACGGGACAATGCCATCAAGTTGATGAAAAATGAAACAGAGCGATTGATTCGCTTGGTCAACGAGAATTTAGACTATGAAAAAATACGAACGAATCAGATCAGTATGGTCATCAAGAAATTCAATGGAACAGAAACGCTGGAAAATATCGTTGCACAATTAGAAGCGAAAGCAGAGGCGGCTGGCGATGCTTTGGTACTGAATGCAGAACCAGATATAGAAATATATGCAGATTATGATCGCTTTGTTCAGATCATGGTCAATATCATTCAAAATGCGATTCAATTTACAGAAAATGGAACGATTACGATCTCTTTGGAAAAGGGGTATCTGGAAACGATCATCAAAATACAAGATACCGGTATCGGGATGTCAGAACAGCAGATGAAGAGCATTTGGGATCGTTACTATAAAGTAGACCCGTCAAGAAAAAATACCAAATATGGTGAATCTGGATTAGGCCTGCCGATCGTTCAGCAATTGGTTCGACTCCACAAAGGTAAATTGGAAGTTGAGAGCGAACTAGGGAAAGGAACGACCTTTACAGTTAAACTGCCAGATGTTGAACTCTAGAGTATATGGAAAAAGAGATCGAGACAAAAGTCGTTTAGGTTATTTAGATTTGAGAAATTGGAGAAAAGAAACGAACAATACGTTTTTTGTATTGTTCGTTTTTTTTTTTGAAATTTTCCATAAATCTGACTTTTGGACGCCATTTATTCGAGAGTTTGTAGCAAACCTGTTTTTTAGATTTGTCCACATTCTTTTTATTTATCTTGTAAAGAATCTACGTATTGACTGCGAGCAATCGTCTCATCATGTGTAAGAAGTAATAGTGCTACGTTTTGCTTTTTGACTAGACGTTCAAGTAAATCAAGCAGTTCTTGAGTTTCGGCAACAGTTAATAGATCAAAAAAATCTTCTAGAATGATTTGCTGTTTTTTTGCTAATAAAGCATGTAATAATTGTAATTTGATCTTTTCAAAAAGAGTAAGATCATCTGGCTCTTGATCTAGTAAAAACGAGTCTAGATTTAGTTCTTCTTGGAACATCAAACGAGACTGCTTATTTTCGGGAATGTTCAAGAGTACTTGATCTTTAACTTTTAAATAAGGGAACAATGGCCAATCTTTCTGAACAAGTAGAGGTTCATTTTTACTTGTAAGAAAAACTTGCTTTTTTAGTTCCTTCAAAATTTCAAGATTGTTGTGGTCACTCTTTTGATAGAGTATCGCAGTGAGTTTACCGTTGGAAAGGGTACGATCAAATGGTGTCAAAAAAAATCATCCTTCCTTTTTTAACCGATGATAAAATATAGAAAATTGGAGAATACTCAAGGTCATACTGGTACCTGCCAGCATAAGAACTGTTTGGTAAAATCCTTTTAATGTGTCAATAAGAAAAAGATCATTCACAAAATCAATCTTGAAGAATGTTTGTTGATCCATTGGAATAGCTAATTTTGATGTAGTTGCTAAAGAATGGATATCTGGCATATCAAAGAATTTCAAACAGAGAAAGTTGATTTGTTGAATCATTTCTTGGTAAGAACGTTGGAAGAGCACGATCCATAGTAACAAGACCGTACAACAAATCAATAGAGGCAACATCAATTGCCAGGCAATAAAAAGAAAAATTTTTCCTTTAGATAGTCCAGCTAAACGCCAGTTGATCAATTCTTGACTATCCTGACGAAGCGATCGTTGAAAGAAAAAAATGAACATCACAGAAAATATAGTCAATAGTATGACAATAACTTTCAAATAGAATTGTCTTATCGTAACGATTGAGGGCAAGTTTGCTTTTACTGCGGTAATATCTAAAAAATTGAGACGTTCCTGTACTTGACTATAGATAGTCGTTTGTACATGGTAAAGGTTACAGGCAAGCATCAATAAAAAGGCAGCGATACTTGAAAAAAGACAATGAAATATCGTCTGTTTTTTATAGTAGACTAAACGAGCTGTTGAATACCGAATAATTCGCATCTTTTTTCACCTCTAATCAATTATAAAAAATGAATATGAATAAATTATGAAATTCGTATAGTGAAATAACGAATTCCATTTTTTGATAAAAAAAGCAAGCCCAATAGATCGAGCTTGCTTTTAGTGCTATTTATCTGTTTCTGCTGGTTCTGATGATTCAGTGGAAGGTGTACCGTGTAATTGTTGGTATGTCTTTGTTTCGTAGAGATTTTTTGTTGATTGATTATTGTTTTTACTGAAGACACTTGTTGATTTATCGCCAAGTGCTTTTTCTTTTTCGGTCAATTGTTCAAGTTGTTTCTTATAATCAAAATCAGTAGCTTCGATTGGTTTTAAACCGGTGTCCGTAGAGAAGCGGAGTAAATCGCCATTATTGATTTGATCAGAAACAGCCAATTGTTTGTTTACTTTTTCTTTCAGTGCATCAATCTCATTTTGTACTTCTTGGCTTGGCTCAGTAATTGCTTCACCTGTGTTGTTATCATATATCGTGCCACCATAGAACGTATATTTAGGTGTAACAAAATCGCCATCCCGGAAAGCAACAAGTTGCTCATGATTTTTAGAGAACAGGTCTTGTCCCAATTGGATATAATTCTTTGTATCTACCCCTAGAAGGTGGAGCAGAGTAGGAAGTGCATCGACTTGACCACCGTAAGTATGATTGATGCCACCATTGGTTTGTCCTGGTACATGGATCATGTAAGGCACCCGCTGCATTTGGGCATTGTCGTAATTGCTCCAAGTATCACTTGTTTTGCCAACAAGCTCAGCTAATGATTTATTTCTTGAATTAGAAATACCATAGTGGTCACCGTATAACACGATCACTGAATTGTCGTAAAGACCGCTTGCTTTCAAATAATTAAAGAATTCCTCAACAGCTGTATCTAGATAATTTGCAGTTGCAAAATAGCCATTGATCGTTTCATCATTTGTAGAAGCTAACGGGAACCCACCTTCATCATTCGTGAATTTCGAATAAGGATAGTGATTCGATACGGCAATAAATTTTGAATAGAACGGTTGTTGCAGATGTTCTAGATATTGTACAGATTGTTGGAAAAATGGTTTGTCATGCAAGCCATATTGGAATGAATTATCATCATTGACATCATAGTAAGAAGCATCAAAGAAATAATCATATCCCAAGTTTTTATATGTTTCATTCCGATTCCAGAATGTCCCAGCATTACCATGGAAGGCTGCACTTGTATAACCTTGTGTTTGACTCAAAATATCAGGAGCTGCTTGGAAGGTATTTTTGCCACCCAGTTGGGTAAACAAGGAACCTTGATTTAATCCAAATAATGAATTTTCCATCAGTGTTTCAGCATCACTTGTTTTACCTGCTTTGACTTGATGGAAAAAATTATCGAAACTAAATGTGCTATTACTGTGATATAAGCTATTAAGGAATGGTGTAACTTCATGTTCGACACCATTTTCATCTTTTAACTTATAATCCAGTAAAAATTGTTGGAAGCTTTCCAAATGGATATAGATGACATTTCTGCCTTTGGCGATACCGAACATATCCTCATTTGGTTGAGCGTAGTGCTCTTTGACATAGCTTTCTACCTGTTTCATGTCATTCGGACTAGCTTCTGCACGGACTTGGTTTGTTTGGTACGTTTGAACACCGTCATAAACCATGAAAGCATTCAGACCTAGATATTTGACAAGATAGTCGCGTGAAAATGTACGAGTGAGTAATTCTGGGCGATCTGCTTCTGCTAAGAAGAGGTTACCAGAAAAAATCATGACTGCTAAAGTCGAAATGGCAAAGGCCATTCTTGCACGGATAGGTTGTGGGTCCATCTTGATTTTTTTAGTGATCAGCAATACAGCGATGACCACAAAATCGATCCAATAAAGGATATCGTAAGGTCTGAACAAACGGATGGCACTTTCTCCTAAACCACTTGCTACTTTTCCTGCACCTAGAATCGTATTGATCGTGATAAAATCGGTAAATTCACGATAATAAGTCACATTAGAGAAAAGGAGGAGGGTCAAAAGAAAATAAATGACCATCATAGTGATATAAGAAGCCTTTGTCCGTCTCACGTATAGTGCGATCCCTAATAACAGTAAAGTTGTGGCAATCGGGTTGATGAACAATATAAAATATTGTATCCCGCTTTCTATGCCCAAGTGAAAATCAAATAAGTAGGCAAAAATTGTTTTTAGCCATAATAAAATAGCTAATAAAGAAAAAAATCCAAGCCTTTTATTCAAAAATTTGGGCGTTTTTATTCGTTTCAACATCTATCTTCCTTTCCGCACTCAAAAATTTTCTGAGTGTTGTGAAGCTAATATTCCTCATTTTATATATTCCCCTTTATTCTACTAGTATGAAAAATAAGTGTCAATCGAAACCAAACGCTTTCATGCCTGATTAAGGATTTCTTTATATTTTGTGAACGCTAGCACTAAGACAGAAGACCTGATTTTTGGTATACTGAGGAATGAAAAAGTTAAAGTAGGTGAGTCCATGAAAGTACAAATAAAGAAAAAAGCTGGAAATCGTATAAAAAAAGGATACCCACTGATCCAAAAAGAAGATCTAGCCCAAAATTGTGGAGAAACAACGGAATGGATCGAGTTAGTCGATCAGCAGGGAAACTTTTTAGCTAAAGGGTATTTAGGAAAACAGAATAAAGGAATTGGTTGGGTCTTAAGTCGAAAAAACGAACTATTCGATCAATCCTTTTTTGAAAGAAAATTTTTAGAATCAAAAGAAAAACGTGCTTCTTTTTTATCGGATGAACAAACGAACGCTTTTCGTTTGTTTAACGGTGAAGGAGACGGGATTGGCGGACTCATCATTGATTATTATGATCGCTTTGCTGTTTTTTCTTGGTACAATGAGACTCTTTATACTTACCGTCAATTAATAGTTGCTGCGTTTCAACAAGTGTATCCAGAAATCCAAGGTGCTTATGAAAAAATCCGCTTCGAAAACAATGAGTTACCGGAAAGTAGCTTTATTTTTGGAAAAGAAGCGCCAGAGCCTTTAGTGATCAAAGAAAATGGCGTGCGTTACGCAACTTATCTAAATGAAGGACTCATGACAGGCATCTTTTTGGACCAAAAAGAGATTAGAGGTACTTTGATCGATGGATTAGCTTTAGGAAAAACGGTTTTAAATATGTTTAGTTACACAGGTGCGTTTTCAGTTGCTGCAGCGATGGGCGGTGCTCTAGAAACAACGAGTGTGGATCTAGCGAAGCGTAGTTTGAAAAAAACACAGGAACAATTCGAAGTGAATGGACTAGATGTTGCGGCACAAAAGATTATTGTTATGGACGTATTTGAATACTTTAAATACGCAAAACGAAAAAAGATGACTTATGATTTAATCGTACTAGACCCACCAAGTTTTGCTAGAAATAAGAAAAAAGTTTTTCGAGTGGCAAAAAATTATGGCGAGTTAGTAAAAGACAGTCTCGACATCTTGACAAATAATGGACAGCTGATAGCTTCAACAAATGCAGCGAACGTGAGTACTGAGCAATTCAGAGAGATGATCGAAGAAGAATTCATCTCAGCAAATGTCAAATTTGAACAAATAGGGCACTATCACTTGCCGCAGGATTTTCAAACCATCGACGCCTTTCCAGAAGGAGATTATCTAAAGGTATTTATCTATCAGATCAGGAAATAAGAAGGAGGGTTAGAATATGGCCCAAGTTAAAAAACTTACTATAGGCACAGGACAACCTAAAATTTGTGCTCCCATGACTGGCGAAACACGTGAAGAACTTTTACGTGAAGCGATACTTGCTAAAGAAGCAGGGGCAGATCTAGTTGAATGGCGTGTAGATTGTTACAAAGACGTATTTCAACAGGAGCAAGTGATTGAGACATTAGTACTCCTACAAGAAATGCTGGATGGCTTGCCATTGCTTTTTACCTTTCGAACTGTGGAAGAGGGAGGAAAGCAAGACATATCGATCCGAGAATACCATGATTTATACCAAGCAATTATTCATACAGGGCTGATCGACATGGTCGATTTAGAATTATTTAAAATTGAAAGTCTCGAAAAAGGTTTGTTGGAAGAAATCAAGAGTCTAGGAATACCAATGATCATCAGCAGTCATGACTTTAAAGAAACTCCGGCTGACCCAGTTTTATTGTATCGTTTGAATATGATGGAACACTTTGGTGCAGATTTTGGAAAGCTTGCAGTTATGCCCAATAATGAGCGAGATGTATTACGGTTGATGGAATTGACAAGACGAGCGGGTGCGTTTGTTTCTATGCCATTGATCACGATGTCCATGAGCGAACTTGGGATGGTCACTCGTTTATCGGGGCATTTAACTGGATCAGTCATGACATTTGGCGCTTTAACAACCGAAAAAGCTTCTGCTCCAGGACAAATTCCAATCAAGGAGCTAAAGCAGATCCTAACGACTTTAAATGGCGAGAATAGAATTTGAAGGTGAGAATGTGGCAAAAAAGAAACAAAAAACCAACGCAATTCGCTTGGTAGAACAAAAGAAAATCCCTTACACAGAGCATGAGTATGAGTGGGATGAAAACCATTTGAGTGCTGCTGCTGTGGCTGAAAAACTTTCTGATGGTGAGGATCGAATCTATAAAACGCTTGTGGCTGTTGGTAACAAGACAGGCCCATTAGTAGCGGTCATACCGGGAAACAACGAACTTGATCTAAAAAAACTAGCTAAGGAATCGGGAAACAAAAAGGTTGAGATGCTTCACTTAAGAGATCTAGAAGCAACAACAGGTTATATCCGTGGCGGCTGTTCGCCTATTGGAATGAAAAAATTATTTCCCACTTATTTAGAAAAAACAGCTCAGACTCATGAAACGATCATTATTTCAGCTGGCAAGCGCGGACTTCAAATGGAACTAGCACCAGATGCAATCTGTACGTTGACGAATGGGAAGTTTGCAGATCTTATCCTCTAAAGAAAAGCAATAACAACCATAAAAAACAGACCAAATTATCTTGGTCTGTTTTTTGATTTCTCTATATTCATTTAGCGCAAAAATGCGGCATTCATTCCAGCAACATGTCCAGTTGCAAAAGCTGCGGTAATGTTGAATCCTCCTGTGTATCCATTGACATCTAGTAGTTCTCCTGCAAAAAATAAACCTTGGAGCAATTTACTTTCTAAAGTTTTTGGATTAACTTCCTTAAGGGAGACTCCGCCACCAGTGACAAACGATTTTTCAATCGGGAAAGTCTTACTGATTTTGAAAGTGAAAGACTTACAAAGCTGTATGAAAGCCTGAATCTCTTTTTCAGTCGTGTGCAAACCTAGTTGATCTGTTAGCTGACTTTTTTCTAAGAAAAAGAGAAGTAGTCTTTCTGGTAAAAATCCATGCCAAGCATTTGCTAAAGTTTTTTTCGATTGCTTGCTTTTTTGTGTCAGTTCACTCGTTAATTCTTGCGCTGAACGTGTAGGAAAACAATCTAATACTACAGTAACAGGTTTCTCTGTTTTTTTCAGTTCTTGATTGATAAAACTGGAGCATCGAAGAGCAGCAGGCCCAGAAATACCAAAATGAGTGAAGAGCAGATCCATCACATGTTCGGTCACTACTTTTCCTTTACTATTCAGAACACTTAGAGAAATATCTTGTAGAGAAAGTCCTTGTAATGACTTATCTGTGATAAATGGTTCTTCTGAAATCAGCGGGGATTCCGTTGCGTAAAGTGGCGTAATGGTATGCCCAACTTTTTTCAGGATTTTATAGCCATCTCCTGTAGAACCGGTGGAAGGATATGTCCGTCCGCCAGTGGTCAAAATAACACACGGTGAATTGAATTCTTCAAATTCAGTCCGTACACCATAAATTTTCCCATCTCGATGGACTAACTTTTCTACACGTGCCCCAAATAACATCGTGACGCCCAGTTCCTTTAATCGATGAAGCAATGCTTCAATGATTGTTTTTGATTTATTTGTCACAGGAAACATTCTCCCGTGGTCTTCTTCTTTTAAATGCACACCTTGGGATTCAAAGAATTCCATGATGTCAAAGTTATTCCATTGAGAAAAGGTACTATATAAAAATTTACCGTTTCCAGGGATATGTGCAATCAAATCCTCAACAGGACGGTTATTCGTGACATTACATCTGCCACCGCCGGTCATTAATAATTTTTTTCCAGCCTTTTTGTTTTTCTCAATCAAAAGTACTTTTGCATCATGTTCTGCAGCACTGATAGCAGCCATCATGCCGCTCGTACCTGCACCAACAACAATTACATCGTACGTCATTTCCATTTTCTCACCTCAAAGAAAGTGTAGCATATTTCGAGGAAAGAAAGCAGAAAATGTTTTGAGGAACGAGGGTAAATAAGCTAAAATGTAAGAAGATCATAAAAGGAGAGTGAAACGATGACAAATGCAACAGAGTATGTACGATTGATTCAAGAAAAACTTCATCATCAAGACAATGGACAAGAAGAATTTTTGCAGGCAATTGATGAGTTTATGCCATCAGCTACCAAGTTTTTAGAGAAACACCCTGAATACATCAATCGTAACATCTTGGGTATACTGACCGAACCAGAAAGAATCATTCAATTTCGAGTACCATGGCAAGATGACGAAGGAAACTGGCAAGTGAATCGTGGGTATCGAATCCAATACAATTCAGCTATCGGACCTTATAAGGGCGGGTTGAGATTTCATCCAAGTGTCAATTTAAGTATTTTAAAGTTTCTTGCATTTGAACAGATTTTCAAAAATAGTTTGACTGGTTTGCCAATCGGTGGCGGAAAAGGCGGAAGTGATTTCGATCCTAAAGGAAAATCGGATGATGAAATCATGCGCTTTTGTCAAAGTTTCATGCTAGAATTGTCGAAACATATCGGACCTTCTATCGATGTTCCTGCTGGAGATATCGGAGTAGGCGCAAGAGAAATCGGCTACTTGTTTGGAGAATATAAACGATTAAAACAATACGATGCTGGTGTTTTGACAGGTAAACCGCTTGATTTCTGGGGAAGTAAGATTCGTACAGAAGCAACTGGCTACGGGCTAGTTTATTATGTCAAACATCTCTTACATGCAGAAAACGATTCATTCGAAAATAAAACAGTTTTTGTTTCTGGTAGTGGGAATGTCGCTATTTATGCGATAGAAAAAGTACATGAACTAGGTGGTAAAGTAGTTACATGCTCTGATTCAAGTGGCTATATTTACGATCCAGAAGGGATAGATCTCTCTTTATTGAAAGAAATCAAGGAAGAAAAACGTCAGAGATTGACGGAATATGCTAAAGTGCGCCAATCTGCTGTCTATCATGCGGATGCTTCTGTTTGGACATTAAAGGAAAAAGGAGAAATCGCTCTTCCTTGTGCAACACAAAATGAAATCACTGAAGATCTCGCCCACAATTTAGTAGAAAATGGGGTAACGATCGTAGCAGAAGGAGCAAACATGCCATGTACATTTGATGCTGTTTCTGTCTTTGAACAAGCGAATGTCTGGTACTGTCCAGGAAAAGCAGCAAATGCCGGTGGAGTTGCTGTTTCAGCACTAGAAATGAGCCAAAATTCACAACGATTATCGTGGGAAAGTGAAAAAGTCGATCAGCAATTAGATGAGATCATGCAGACGATTTATCAAACTTGTCGTAAGACTGCTGCGGAATATGGCAATGAAAAAAATCTTTTATTAGGTGCAAATGTCGCAGGTTTTGAAAAAGTCGCAAAAGTAATGTATGCCCAAGGTTTGGTGTAATAATTGAAAATTTCTTGGAAATATTAACCTCAAATTACTTATTTGCTTGAAAAATTGTAAAAAAAAACGTAAAGTATAACCTGTATATTGATCTTTTAAGGAGGAATAAAAAAATGGCACATATTCATTTTGATTATTCAAAAGTTGCACCATTTGTCAATGAACATGAGTTAGGTTACATGCAAAGCCAAGTATCAATGGCTGACAAAGTATTACGTGAGGGTACAGGTGCAGGAAGCGACTTCCGTGGTTGGATCGACCTACCTACGAATTATGACAAAGAAGAATTTGCGCGTATCAAAGAAGCAGCTAAAAAAATTCAATCTGATTCTGAAGTATTAGTAGTTATCGGTATTGGTGGTTCATATCTAGGTGCCCGTGCTGCGATCGATTTCTTGAATCACACATTCTACAATCTATTAGATGAGGACAAACGTCAAGCACCTCAAATCTTCTTTGCCGGAAATTCAATCAGTTCGACGTATATTTCTGACTTGATCGAAGTAATCGGAGATCGTGATTTCTCAGTTAACGTTATTTCAAAATCTGGAACAACTACTGAACCAGCGATTGCCTTCCGTGTCTTTAAAGAATTACTTGTTAAAAAATACGGACAAGAAGAAGCAAACAAACGTATTTACGCTACAACTGATAAAGCAAAAGGTGCTGTTAAAGTAGAAGCAGATGCAGAAGGATGGCAAACATTTGTTATTCCTGATGACATTGGCGGACGTTTCTCTGTATTGACTGCTGTAGGTTTATTACCAATCGCAGTTAGCGGAGCAGATATCGATGCATTGATGCAAGGTGCTGCCGATGCAAGTAAAGCATACTCAAGTGACAAACTTGAAGAAAACGAAGCTTATCAATACGCTGCAATGCGTAATATCCTTTACCGCAAAGGCAAAGTAACAGAATTACTGATCAACTACGAACCAGGAATGCAATACTTCTCAGAATGGTGGAAACAATTATACGGCGAATCAGAAGGAAAAGACCAAAAAGGTATTTATCCTTCAAGTGCCAACTTCTCTACTGACTTACACTCATTAGGTCAATATATCCAAGAAGGTCGTCGTAATATCTTTGAAACGATCGTTAAAGTGGAAAAACCTCGTAAATCAATCACAATTCCTGAACAAGCAGAAGATCTAGATGGATTAGGCTACTTACAAGGAAAAGAAGTTGATTTTGTAAATACAAAAGCTTTCGAAGGAACATTACTAGCGCATACTGATGGTGACGTGCCAAACTTATTAGTTAAAATTCCAGAAATGGATGCTTACACATTAGGTTACACAATGTACTTCTTTGAAATTGCTGTAGGTATCTCAGGTTACCTAAATGGCATCAATCCATTTGACCAACCAGGTGTTGAAGCTTATAAGAAAAACATGTTCGCGCTTCTAGGCAAACCAGGCTTTGAAGACCTTGCTAAAGAATTGAACGAACGCCTGTAAGATAAGGATTTCTCGCTAGATTTAAAAAATCAGTGATAGAAACATGTTTGTATCATTTTATATTTAGTACTACAAGCAAAAAGACAGTCCTTTAATGACTGTCTTTTTTGTATGGAAATCAATGAGTGCTTTGCTACTGCTTTCACTTGATTCTTCAAGGAGATGGCTTGTTTAATTACTTTTTCGTTTACAAGAGAAGAGGCATGTGTATCAGTGTTGCTACGTATGTTCCAACAAGACTTTTAGTTCTTCTAAAAGTCTATAACATGGTGTAGTAGAACTATATGCTTAGCAGCATGGGTACGTGGGTAGAAAAATACTCAGATTATCAGAAGATCAGAGCCAAATTCATGATTAAAGAAGACATTGAAATATAAAAAATAGGCTAGCAGCTAGCTAACCTATTTGCAGTATTTATAAAGAATAATTGGGTGTTACCTTGAAAATTTTTAACTAGCCCCTTTTGCATAAAGTATAGCCTTTGGCAAGTGCCTCACTTAACGGCATAGAAACTACAGAATTTGCATTGTTCAAACCTGAGCAATTTGGATTAAGATGGTATTTAGTCCCATGATCAGGAGCGATATAAACAACTTGTTCGTTATTTTGTTGTTGTGCTTGAGCCGCCGCTTGCTGTTGTCTCTGCTGTTCAGCTGCCTCGTTTGCTTTGATAGTTGAATCAACAACTACTAAACGATTAGACAAGTCTTGATTTCCGTTTGGAATAGCCTGAATGGCAGTCAAAGCAGCTTGATAATTTTCATTAGTTGGGCTAGCCTCAGCTTGAGCTAATTTATTCGTAGCATCTATTGTTTTTTGATTGATTTCTTCTTGTTTTTGCCTTTCCTCTTGAGCTTTGCGCTCATCTTCTTGTTTTTGTTTTTCTTCTTGAGCTTTGCGGTTATTTCCTTGCTTTTCTTTTTTTGTTTCAACCTTTTTTTCGGACTGTATTTTTACTTCAGAGCTAGATGCGCTGTTTGAAGGTTGAACATTAGCAAAACCAATCGCCATTACTATGAATGCAGCTCCAAGAATTAGTAGTGGTCTTTTTCTCGTTTTCTTTTTATGAAAAGATTTAATCAATCCACTTATTCCCCAACAAAAACCAATAAATCCAATTAACACGAAAAAATTACCCATTAGTTCCTCCTAAAAAAATTATTTCGCTTTCATTTTAAGGTAGAATGCAATAGACCTAAATAATAAGTGCATTTGACTTTCCCCACCAAGCTACACACTTAAATTATTATCGAATGATATAACTATTTAAGAATAGAAAAATGTAACTATACTGTGAAAATGTCATGAAATTCCTGTTCGAAATTGTAATTTTATCTTCAATAATTTAATTATTGTATTTGTAATTTTATCATTAATTTTGTAAAAAAACAGCAAATAATTTTATGCTTATTTTTTCATTTTAAAAAATGAGAACGTTTTTTTGCAGGAAAATAAAGATTTTTTCTTTAATTAATTAGAATTAATAAGTAATTTTTATTTATTATAGAGATTTTTTATAGTAAAAGTATAATAGATCATCGATAAAACACATTTGTTATTTATTTTCCGGCATATTGATTTAATAAGTATTATGGATGCAGTACTTTGTATTCAGAATATTAATTGATCAATCTTTTATTTGTAGATAGTAGGTAACTGATCATTGAAAATAGACTAACCGAAAGAGGGGAGGTAATGACTTGTCCTTTTAAAGAAATTCAAAAAATAATAGCCTATCACAGACGCAATGATTGGTTTAATGGACTGTATCACAGAGATTCATTTAGCGAACAAGTACATAAATTTCCATAAAGTTGCATTGTTGTCAGTTTATTTTTGATATAATTATTTTGAGAACAAATCAAGGGGTGACGATGTTGAATCAGGTAAAAAATGATTTTCTCAATAGGAGAATAAAAGGTGAGGTAAACCGAAGGAAAGGATTTGATCAATGAAGAAAATACAAGCAGCACTTACTTATTGCAAAGGCAAAGCAATTTACTTTATTCTAGGAACTGCCATTATACTTACATTGTTTCGTCTTTACTTATATTATAAAGCAACATACAGTATCGATATGACAGCGGTGTATGACGATCAGCTGTTTATTCATCATGCACAAAATTTGTTAAAAGGGAATTGGTTAGGAGATTACGATTCGAAAACTCTTTCAAAAGGGATTTCTTACAGTTTGTTTCTAGCTTTAGCAAATAAATTGCATCTTCCATACTCGATACTATTTGGAAGTTTCAATGTTCTTGCGAGTTTCTTGATGGCATTAAGTTTACGACCCATTGCTAAAAATCGAAGGTACTTACTTATTATCTATCTCTATTTCTTGTTTTCACCGATTAGTTTTACAACTGAATATTCTACTCGGATCTATCGAAATGCAATTGTTATCCCGTCAGTGACAGTGATAGTTGCTTGCTTATTAGCTATCTATTTTAGAAAATATCGCTCCATCAAAAGTATTTTACCGTGGATCACTATACTAGCCATTATTTTTCCTTTTTACTGGTTTATACGCGAGGACTCCATTTGGTTGGTTCCATTTGTTGTAATGGCATTATTGATCAGTTTTATACAAATAATTATAGGACCAGATTTTAAAATAAAAAAAGAGAAAAAACTGATGACAGCCCAGTTGAAAATCAATAAACAAAAAGTAGGAAAGCTGTGTTTATTTGTACTTCCTGCAGTGACTTTCATGTTAACGTCACAATTCTTAGGACATAAGAATGAGGAATTATATGGGCTAAATACACTAAATGACCGTTCCAGTGGCGAATTTGCGCAAGTAATGAAAAATCTGATCCGTTTAGATGATGGAACAGATATAAATGAAAAAAATAGTCGGATTTGGGTATCACATGAAGCACTAAATAAAGCAGTGGCGGCTTCGCCAACTTTTTCAAAAGAAGCTGATCGAATCAATGAATTGTATACTACGCATGCTTGGACGGAAGCAGGAAAAGTGAAGGAATTAAAAGGAGATATCATTTTTTGGGCATTAAGAGACGTGATCAGTGAATCTGGATATTATCATAATAATGCGAAACAAACAAATGATTTTTGGAAAAAAGTGAACGAGGAATTAGCAAAAGCATATGAGACGGGAGAATTGAAGAAAAAGAAAGAGTTCTATTTAATGGGAACTGGAGATGGAAAGATAGCAAGTGATGTTCCCGTACTGCTCGACTTTTTTAAAACAGCATATTCCTACAATCTTTTTTACAAAGACTTCCATCAAGGAGGAAATTACAGCTTTGGTACACATGATGAAGTAGAGCAAGCACAAAAATTATTGCGAGTCCCTCTATTAAATAATTGGATCAATAGTGAAGACCCGCACACACCGGTCTTGGTTCTGTCGAGACCAGCAAAAATAGCTACAATCTTCATTACACTTTATCAGAAGACCAGTGGTGTGATTCTTATCTTTTCTCTAGTAAGCAGCCTGTTTTTAGCGATTGGAGTCTTCCATGCGAAAAAGGATAAAAAACTTTATTGTTCAATTTTGGTGATTTTTTTAGGGTTAGTTCTGACGCAATTCCTGTTTTTATTTGGAGTTTCATGGTTCTGTTCTTATTCGCCAGAACAAAAAGAGTACTTTTTAAGTGTCTATACAGGTGCTGGAGTGCCTATCATGCAGACTGCGATCGTTTTGATATTTCTAGGGATGAGTAGGGTACAGTGGAAAAAAGCAAAGAATGTAAAAAAATAAACAACAAAAGACGTTTGCCTGAATATCATGCAAACGTCTTTTATTGTTTATTAGATTCCGAGTTGGCTTCTACCATTAGAAATGAGTCACTCCTTATTTAGATTCGTTCAATGCTCGGACAGCTTGTTCAATTGTTACGCCAAATGCAACATTTTTTTCATTAGAAGCATCGATAGCCATAAATTGGTTCGTTGTTGTATCAAATGCAACACGATACTTCATGTTCGTTTTTGTAAATGTCATATACTTTCCTCCCTTTTATTTTTAATGTAAATAGATAGAGTAATTTTCTGTTAAACTTTCCTATCTATTACAAGTTTAGCACCTCTTATTTTTTTTAGCAATTAATTGCTATTTAAGACTGTGAGTATCAATTTTCAGTTAACCCAATTAGTAAACAGATGATTAAAATGATAAAAATAGCGGCCTGGATATAAATCATAGAAAAGCCCTCCTTATTCTTATTCTATAAGACTAGCAAGTAAATAACACGAACAAGAAGCTTACAATATCAAACAATAACGTCACTTTGTAAAAGTCACTAGTTGAGTGAGTTATCTTTCATATTACGTCTCTCTATATAAAATCAGATGTTCTTAATGGAAAATAAAATAAAACGTTTTCAAGCTGTTTGTTTTTTGTTATTATAAATCTAAGAAAAGAATAACTGAAAGGTGATAATCTGATGAGCAAAATAGAAATAGGTAAGTCATACATATGCAAACCAATTGGTACAAATTACGAAGTTATCGGTTACGTTGAATGTACATATACGAATACAGCTGTTATTTATGTTGAGCGTTACGATCAAAGAGATCGTTCAGTCATTTATGACAGAAAGTATAGGTTACTAGTTAAGTTTTGTGATATGTATTCAGTAGGTGAAACGGAATTGGTATCATAAACAATTTTTTTGAGTAATTTTGTAAACTTCACTATAATGAAATTAAGAGAGAAGGGAGCGAAAAACCATGCAAAAAAGAAAAAGTTCAAGTAAATTAGGGATTATTTTAGCGGTTATTTCTGCTATACCTGCAATATTAGCGATTGTCCGAGCAGTAAAAGGATCAAAAGAAGTTTAAAAAGTGATTATGTGGGAAATAGTTTACTTTAAGAAATAAAAGAAGAATTTCCAAATCAATTCTTAAATTAGGGATGATTTTGGGATTCTTCTTTTATCGTTTGTTTAAAAAAGAGGTCGAGACAAAAGTCATGTAGGTTTGAGAAATTGGAAACCTGACTTTTGGACGCCGTTTATTTGAGAGTCTGTAGCAAACCTGATTTTTAGATTTGTTCCACATTCTTTTTTTATCCTACACCCAAGACAAAGTTCAATAATTTGTCAGAGTAAGTGATTTCTTCATCGGTTATCTTAACATTCTCATTCAACAGGTCCATTCTATCTGTAATGATACCATCAACGCCATAAAACATCATTCGGCTAATCGCATCTGAATCATTGATTGTCCATACATATACTTTTTTTCCATCTTGATGGGCAGAATCAATAAAATTTCGATTGATTGTACTGTATTCCATCGTAAGGAAATCAGCCGGTGTGACTGGAGGACCAACAATATTGAAAGGTAAAATATATCCTACATAAAAATTTGGATTAGCTTTTTTCAAATCAGAAACAGTTTGATAAGTTAAACTTTGTAAAATATGTTTTTTTTCTAAAATATGTTTTTCATATTTTGTAACAAAACGAGTAATGACATCTTTCGAATCTTTTTTTGAATTTTTGATCTCGATGAGAAGTTTCTGGTTCAGTTCATCGGCCTTTTTTAGATAATCATCAAAGGAGACGACCGGTTCTTCCACACCATTTTCCTTAACCGTTAATTTTTCGAGTTCTTTCAATGTCAAATCTTGCGGTGCTTTATCCACGCCAGTCAATTGTCGTAGGTTGAAATCGTGCATCACCACGAATTGTCCATCTTTTGTTTCTTGAACGTCCATTTCGACATAGTCAGGATGATATGCGGCGTTCGTCTTTTCCAAAGCTGCCAGTGTATTTTGCGCACTATTATTCCCACTAACCCCACGGTGAGAAACAGTTATTGGTCGAGTTTGCGCGGCAGAGGTAAGATAATCCATATTGTATAGGCAAACACCGATACCGAAAAATACAGCAAACAGAATAATCCCAGTGTTTTTTACTAACGAATAGTTCTCAGTTGCTGGTTGAGGTGTGAACCATTTAGGAATATCAGGTAGGAATCCTTCATCATCCATGAAATCAACGATGATGTAGAAGATCCCAACAGTTGACATCACGATATTGAACAACAATACGCCTTGAAGAACAGACATTGCAAAAACAGCACTTATCAAGGAATAATCAGGTAGAAATTCTTCTACGATTATTTGCAAAGTGATAATCAGTAGATAACCCGCAGTCGATAAAAGTAAAATACTGCCACCAATAACAATGAACTGCCCCAATATCGCAAAAAATCTTGCTTTTGTGAGCAACCAACTTTCTTTTACCGCTTGTTTGAACGGGCGATCTCGTAAAATCATTTCGGGAAGGGCAAAAATCAAGCGGATGCCGATATATGCCAAAAGCAAATAGAAAATAATAAAGGTACTAACTACGATCCAACGATTAGTAAAAATAAAGTCCATAATAAAAGCAGGTATCTTTACTTTAGAAAGTAGATCGGAATTAAAACTCAACCCGCTGATGGGTAAAATCAGTAAAAAATAAGCGAGAAAAAATAGAAAAGTCAGTGGACGGATCTTTTTCAATTGAAAAAAAGTTAGTTCCAATAATTGCTTCAATGAAACAGGAACCTGTTTTTTGATGAAATAAACGCTCATCAATAAAAAAGTAAATTCAAAATATACTAGCAATAGTATCGTCAATAGTACAGCAATCAAAGAAAGTAACACTCCTGGATGCTGCGAAATAATGATGGTAATGTTGTCACTAGACAGATAATCAATCGCTCCACGACGTAAAATGAAACGTGTGGTGCTCCCTAATAAGGGCAAACAAATAAATAAAATAAATCCGTGCATAATCAGAACATCACGAAAATAGGCCTGAGTCCCTTTAAGAAAGTCCCAAGCATTTCCTAAACTTCTTTTCAAATACATTAACATTCAATCACCTACTCGCCAATATTATAGCGTATATTCAAAAAAATGAGAGTACCACGTAATGTTGTTTACGTGATACTCGCACATTCACTATCGATTTATCCAAATAAACCAGTCAAGAAATGACCACCATAAATCAAAGCCATACTATATAAGAAAATTGATAGTGGTTTTGCTAAAAGGATGATCCATGTAAACTTTTTAACTGAGATATTGGTTAACCCTGCCATCAAGCATAGCGCATCGTCTGGAGCGACCGGTAAGAAGATAGCTAAAGCAAACAATTTTTCAAACCGGTTTTGGTTATCCAGCCAGCCAATATATTTATTGTATGTTTTATCACTGATCATTGAAAGAATGAATGGTTTTCCATAGCGTCTTCCTAAGAGGAAAATGATAATGGAGCCAATACAGATCCCTACGTAGTTATAAATAAAACCGGCATATGGGCCAAAGATCAACACACCAGCAGCAGTGCTGATCCCACCAGGAATGATAGGAATGACAACTTGCAAAATCTGGATCAAGATGAAAATGATCGGGCCTGAAATGATTGAATCGCCGACTAAACCTCTTAAAGAATCCAAATCTTTGAATACACCTAAATTGATGAAGTAAATGGTTAAAGCAATCGAAATTCCCAATCCAACGATCGAGATAAAATTAATCAATTTTCGTGATACTGCAACATTCATCGTCTATCAACTCCTCCGATACTTTTCTTTATACTACTACTTTACTTTAAAAGTAAGCCTTTGCGCCACTATTTTAAATGACAAAAGTCAAACAGTTTTGTAAGTTTGACTTTAGTATAAAAGAGATACAAGGAAAATACATCCAACCAAAGATGTATTTAGTCAAGTCCATAATCCTGTGTAAAATACTATACAATGTTTTACCGGTCTCTCATTGATCAAACTTAATATATTTTC
>NZ_QPTY01000014.1:0-60528 GCF_005236045.1 Enterococcus sp. VV15 | reverse complement strand
AAGCAGTACAACAGAACCAAGCACGTCAGATTCAACAAGCAGTACAACAGAACCAAGCACGTCAGATTCAACAAGTAGTACAACGGAACCAAGTACGACAGATCCAACAAGCAAAAATACGACGGAACCAAGTACGTCAGATTCGACAAGCAAAAATACGACAGAACCAAGTACATCAGATTCAACAAGCAGTACAACAGAACCAAGTACGACAGATCCAACAAGTGAAAGTACAACGGGAACCTCAGGAACCTCAGATTCAACCATGCACCGTCACAGCAATGGTGGATCAGTTCCTATGATTGCAGGACAAGATTCCTCAACTAGCAATACAGCTACTGAAATCTTAGCTGATTCAGGTTCTAACAATACGGGATCAATGGATCAAATACAAAATAATAACGACGATTCAACTACATTACCAAAAACGAACAGCACCTCAAATCATTGGTTAGCGGCAGTAGGTATCATAGTGATTATTGCAGTAAGTGGATACTTGATATATAGAAGAAAAAAGTTTTAAAATAGATGCAAAACGAGCCAGATTCAAGAACTGTTCAGTTCAATGAATATGGCTCGTTTTTTAGCTAATCCTTATTTCTTTTCTTGAAAAGTAAGGAAATCTTCGCGAATAGGGGTAAAGGAGTCAAATAACTGGCTATCATCTTCCAATGGAATGCAACCGTGCTCATAATTGCTTGGGAAATAGATTACATCACCGACATGGACGACTTTTGTTTCCATTCGATCAGGATATTTTATACTAAATTTGAATGAACCTTCGATCCAATCAAATTAAGAGAAAAACGAGAATGTAAAGTTGCACAAATCAATTTAACGATCTTTGTATTTTTTTGTTTCAAACTTTTGGCAATTGGATTTGGACGGTAATTGAGTTCCGCAATAGATTCTTCGATTTTTTACGAGTCGTTTCACTCATATATGAAAAACGACCATTTACAAATTGAGAAACTGTACTTTTGGATACTCCAGCCAAAGTAGCGACATCTTTTATCGTTGCTTTCATAGGTTCCTCCAGAAATAAATAGTTATAGACAGTTTAACCAAGAATTTTGGTGTAACTATAAGGGTAGGTAGCGGGTTATTTCGGTACTAGGTCTATTATTAACTATCGTCTTCTGTGAAATAGAGAAGAAATCAGAAAAAAGATAGGACCTTTAACTAATCGTTGCCTAATGATTTTTACATCGTTTCGTTCAAAAATCGAAACGATAAGAAAGAGGCGTATCTTTTCCATTATTCTTGCGATAGAGCCAGTAATCTAATACAGCAGCGATACAGATACAGATTGGTGCATCTTCTTCGACTGGAATATCAAGAACATAATAATCGCCTGTAAAAAGTGTTGCTTTATCCATTGTCATGATTTGCTGATTAAAATGATGGATTTCATACTGATGGTTGTAAATATCTCCTTGTACAGTCCAATGCAAGCGGAGAATGTAATAAAAATCACCCGGCCAATTAAATATTTTTTGCATGGTACCAACTTTTTCAAACTCTTTATAGATTTCAAACCGATTCCCAAAAGTAAGACTGATTTGTTTGATATGAGCGACAAGATTTCCGTTCATTGCATAAAGAGACAAAGCATCACCTTTGGTTCCCCAACGTCCGACCATCAAAAAAAGCGATTTTCCTGCTTCATTTTTGACTACAGTACGCGTGGCACGGCTAAGCTGTTTTTCTTGAATGAAAAATTCTGACATCCTTATCCCTCTTTTCTCGGAAATTATAGGTTTTCTGATATAGCTCTTAAAATCGCTTTGCCGACTCCTGCTTCAAGGTTCGTGTCTGTGATATATTTGGCATATTCTTTCACTTCGATCTCAGCATTTCCCATTGCAAAACTAACACCAGCCGTTTGCAGCATACTGACATCGTTGAAATTATCGCCGATCGTCATCACATCTTCTAATGGTATTCCTCTTTCATGTGCGACATGTGCCACCGCAATCCCTTTTTGGGCATTTTTATGGTTGACTTCAATATTGTTTTGACCAGATGAGGTCACCGCAAGATCACCAAGTTGGCTGATTTCTTTACCAACAGGTCCTAAAACTTGTGGGCCTTCTGTATGGAAACAGATGATTTTCAATACTTCTAATTTTTCATCTGCAAGTAAGTCGCGGATACTGTCTACATAATTGATATGCAATAATTCAAGATTAGCCGAAGCCATCGCAATGGCCATTTTATACGTTAAATGGGGGAGATGAGACGCCACCATTGAAGCAAAGCTTTCAATTCTTTTTGCCTGGTTTTCCGAATAAAGTCCTTGGTTGGTCGAGACTTCATAGTAGATACCGTTTGCATCCAAAATGTCCAAAACAGTAGTTGCTTGTAGGGTTGGTATCGGAACAGTAAACAATGAGTGTCCGTCCTTATCAAATACTTGTGCGCCATTCAGTGTGATCATGGCACAATCAATACCCGCTTCATCTAAGGCCGCGCGAGCTTCTTGGAAGTTGCGACCCGTTGCAACCATAAATTCGATGCCTGCTTCGTTTGCAAAGCGAATTGCTTCAGCGTTTTCCTCTGAAATACTCATATGCGCGTCTAATAATGTACCATCCATATCTGATGCAATTAATTTGATCATAAGTCGAATCTTTCCTTTCTGCTTCTTGTACTTAGTTTACCATATTAGGGGGCAACTGAGGGCGAAGATTACCACTTGTTAAGAAAGAATTTGTGGGTTATCCTGAGTGTTGGAGGTGAAGTATTTTGAAAAAAATCATTCATAATAGTTGGCAAGATGTTCTGGCAGATGAATTTGAAAAGCCTTATTATCACTCATTGAGAGATTTTTTAAAAAAAGAATATAAGACACAAAAAATCCATCCAGACATGTATCATATCTTTGAAGCACTGGAATTGACTCCTTATGAAAAGGTAAAGGTAGTTATTTTAGGACAAGATCCGTATCATGGGGCCAACCAAGCACATGGATTATCTTTTTCAGTACAACCAGGTGTGAAAATCCCACCATCATTAAATAATATCTATAAAGAGCTACAAAGTGATCTAGGTATCAAACCTGTAAATCATGGAAATTTAGTTTCATGGGCCAAACAAGGTGTCTTATTGTTGAATACAGTTTTAACCGTTAGAGAAGGGCAAGCCTATTCTCACCGAGGACAAGGGTGGGAGAGACTAACGGATACGATCATTGAGAAGTTAAATGAACGAGAACAACCAGTCGTATTTATTTTATGGGGTAAACCTGCGCAGGAAAAAATGAAGATGATCGATAGAAGCAAACATATCATCCTTACTTCTTCACATCCAAGTCCTTTATCCGCACATCGTGGGTTTTTAGGTTCAAAACCTTTCTCAAAAACAAATGATGCTTTGTTGGCACTTGGGGAACAACCAATCGATTGGCAACTACCTGAAACAGTGTAATAAAACAGCGCTTTCCTGTTATAGCCCAATTTTTAAGTTATGTGAAATTCTTCATTTTTATTGTGTTTTTGACTAATACAGATAAAATAAACTGTTCTTTTTTTTATGAATAGTGTATGATGAAGACATAAAAAATATCTGGAGGTCATCTTGTGGAATTGTTTGATAGTTTGAGATTCAAAATCGTACGTCGGAGTATTAAAATCGTTTTCCCTGAAGCAACAGATGCAAGAATTTTAGGAGCAGCTGCTCGTCTGAAAGCAGAAGAATTGGTTGAACCTATTTTGATTGGTAGTGAAGAAGAAATTAAAGATGCAGCCCATGCACGTGGTATCAAGACATCTAGTTTTACGATCATTGATCCGAATAATTACGAAAAGTGGGATGAAATGGTTGCAGCTTTTGTTGAACGTAGAAATGGAAAGGCATCCAAAGAACAAGCAGAGAGTATCTTGAAAGATGTCAACTACTTTGGAACGATGCTGACTTATATGGGCGTTGCTGATGGCATGGTATCCGGTGCGATCCATTCAACGGGTGATACAGTTCGCCCAGCTTTACAGATCATCAAGACAAAACCTGGAGTAAGCCGTACAAGTGGCGCAATGATCATGGTACGTGGACGCGACCAAGAGAAATATGTTTTCTCTGATTGTGCAATCAATGTAAACCCAAATGCGCAAGAATTAGCAGAAATCGCAGTAGAATCTGCTAAAACAGCAGAATTATTCGATATCGATCCAAAAGTTGCGCTTATGAGTTTTTCAACGAAGGGTTCTGCAAAAGCCCCAGAAGTAGATAAAGTAGTGGAAGCAACAAAAATTGCGAAAAAATTAGCACCACAATATACGATTGATGGTGAGCTTCAATTCGATGCTTCTTATGTGCCTGGTGTAGCTCAACTGAAAGCGCCTAATTCAGAAGTGGCTGGACAAGCTACTGTCTTTGTATTCCCTGAGTTGCAATCTGGTAATATTGGCTACAAAATTGCTCAACGTTTTGGTAACTTTGAAGCAATCGGACCTATTTTACAAGGATTGAACAAACCAGTTTCTGATTTGTCTCGTGGAGCCAATGAAGAAGATGTATACAAACTAGCAATCATCACTGCAGCTCAAACATTACTTGACTAAGAGTGATAGCACATTTATTCGTCTATTAAAGTAGGCAAGATGCTAAGTGAATCATTGATGAATAGCTAGTTAAAAAAGTTTATTGTTAGTCAAGATATTGGTTATTGGATAGTAGAGAGTTGGGACGAATGTTCCAACCTCTTTTTTTACTTTAAAAATTTTGCTGTACACGATATACTGACAAAAAAGCAGACTAAGGGAGTAATTTAGGAAATGATTGAATTGAATGGATTAGAACAGACAGAAACATTTGCTGGAGTGATCGGGGAAGTTGCGATGGCCGGGGATAATTTAGTATTAACTGGAGATTTAGGCGCAGGTAAAACGACTTTGACAAAAGGAATTGCGCAAGGTCTAGGAATTGACCAAATGATCAAAAGTCCAACGTATACGATCATTCGTGAATACAATCAGGGAAGACTTCCTTTGTACCATATGGATATTTATCGTGTAGCAGCTAGTGGAGCTGATCTTGGCTTAGATGAGTATTTTGAAGGGGAAGGTTTATCCGTAGTCGAGTGGGGTAATCTATTAGAGGAAGCTTTGCCTGAAGATTACTTGGAACTGGTTTTAGAAAAAAGTGATACAGATTTAGAAAAACGCTATGTGAAATTGCATGCATACGGTGAGCAGGGATCAGATTTTAAAAAGCGGATCATGGAGCAGTGGGGGAAAATGAATGACTGAAGAAATCGCATTGATCATCCGAGAAGCAGTTCCTGAAGATGCACAAAACGTATTGGCAATGATGCAAAAGGTGGGACAAGAAACAGATTTTCTAGTCATGGATGAAAAAGGATCAAGTCTAACACCAGCAGCCTTAGCTATTGAAATCGACTACCTCAGAGACAGCATAAATAATCTACTGCTTGTAGCCATTCTAGATGAAACAATCGTTGGAATGATTTCTGTTAGAGCAGCAGAACAATATCGGATTTCCCATGTCGGTGAAATAGGAATCAGTATTTTAAAGGAGTATTGGGGAATGGGACTAGGAACGATGATGCTTGAGGAAGTTTTGTTTTGGGCGAAAGAAAATGGTGTCCTTTTCAGACTAGAATTAGATGTCCAGACACGAAATGAACGGGCAGTCCATCTTTATAAGAAATTAGGCTTCCAAATCGAAGCTACAATGAAAAGAGGGGCAAGGAAAGATAACGGAGAATTTCTCGATGTCTATCGAATGAGCTTACTGATTTAGTGTGGGATAGATAGGGGTATTGAAAAGCCAAGCGAATTTTAGGCTTGATGCAGCCCAGCCTTTTCACAACCTTTATTCACGGTGTTCAAAGACCAACTCCTTGAAATAAGTCTGAATTTTTCAAAACATGAGAAGCAGTTTCGAAAAATCCATTCTTATTGTCGGCGGAGCTGAACGGTCTTTTTACAACCTTACTCTCAGTGTTCAAAGAGCTGACCTTCGGCAATAAGTCAAAAAATCTCAAAACATGGAAAGCTGTTTCGAGATTTTACTTCTTATTGCTCAGGTCAAAGCGCTCTTTTCACAACCTTATTTCAAAGTAACCAACTTCTTCAATGGGTCTGTTCCAAAGTGTTTTTCTTGGTAGAGTAAGATTTCTGCACAGGCACGGCTGTCTTCTAGCGCATCGTGGTGGTTGTTTAGAGTAATGTTTAAATTCTCACACACTGTATTCAATCGATGATTGGGCATTTCTGGGAATAAGCGACGGCTGGTTTTTACTGTACATAACGATAAATAATTAGGTTGTGCCAATCCATAGTAATCTAAACAACCAGCTAAAATTTTTGTATCAAAAGCGGCATTATGCGCCACGACTAAACGGTTCTGTTGGAAATACTTTTGGATTCCTTGCCAGACATCAGGAAACTTGGGCGCATTTCTGACATCTTCCTGGTGGATACCATGTATCTGGACGTTTCGCCAGAAGAATGGTGTTTCTGGTTGGATTAACGTATAATACTCATCGACGATCTGACTGTTTTGAACCATCACTAAGGCTAAAGAACAAGCACTGTGAGCTTGATGATTCGCTGTTTCAAAGTCCATTGCGACAAAATTCATATTCATAAAACCTCCTTAAAATAGCAAGACTAACATATATAATCAATAAATGAAATGGTTAGTTGAAAGTATGTAGGAATGATCGAAAATAAGATAAAAAAACGGTCTTTTCCTAAGTGTAAAGACGAAATATCAGTAGACTAAATTCTCCCAGAAAACAGTTCGCTAGAGAGACTAGCATTTTGCTGTTTTTTGAGAGAATTTATTTTAACAAGTCATTCAAGTTAAATCTAATTCAACTGGGCAATGGTCACTCCCCATGATCGTTGTGTGGATTTTTGCATCTGCTAAACGTGGTGTGAGATCATCACTTGTCAAAAAGTAATCGATGCGCCATCCAGCATTATTTTTTCTAGCATTGAAACGATAACTCCACCATGAATAAACGCCTTCTTGATCAGGATAGAAGTGTCGGAAGGTATCAACGAATCCATTCGCTAATAGATGAGAGAATGCTTCACGTTCTTCCATCGTGAAACCAGCATTTTTTTGATTGGTTTTCCAATTTTTCAAATCAATATTCTGGTGGGCAACATTCAGATCCCCACAGATGATTACAGGTTTTTGCTTTTTCAATTCTTCTAAATAAAGATAAAATGCTTTTTCCCATTCTAGACGATAGTCTAAACGCTTCAACTCACTTTGAGAATTAGGCGTGTAGCAAGTAACCAAGAAAAATTCAGGATATTCTAAAGTGATCAACCGGCCTTCTTGATCGTGAACATCGATACCCATACCATATGAAACATTCAAAGAGGGTTCTTTGGCAAAAATTGCAGTACCAGAGTATCCCTTTTTTTCAGCATAGTTCCAGTATTGATGATAACCTGGTAGATCTAATTCAATTTGTCCAGCTTGCAATTTTGTTTCTTGCAAGCAGAAAAAATCTGCATCTAATTCATTAAAGACTTCAAGAAAATTTTTATTGACGATAGCTCGAAGTCCATTAACATTCCAAGAGATAAATTTCAAATCAATACGCTCCTTTACTTTTATCTTGTGGCTCTATTGTACCTCATTTTCTTTAAAAATAGTGTAAGATAAGAGTAGCTAAATTTTGGCTGGAGGAAAAAGAAAATGAATATTGGAGTAGTAGGTGTAGGAAATATCGCAGAGAAAGCATATCTACCAATTTATGCAAAAAATCAGGGTGAAATCGATTTTTATTTTGCTACTAGAAATAAAGAAACCAAAAAAAGAATCCATGATCAATATGGATTTGAACATCTTTATGACACGATCGATGAATTGATCGAGCATAATCATAATATTGAAGCCTGCATGATTCATGCAGCGACAAGTGTCCATTATGAACTGGCAAAAAAATGTCTTGAAAACAAAATCCATGTATACATCGATAAACCTTTGAGTGTCAATCTGAAAGAAGTGCAGGAATTACAAAAGTTAGCAAAAAAAAACAAAGTGATTTTGATGGTGGGCTTTAATCGCCGTTTTGCGCCGATGGTAGAAAAACTTAAAGCAATCCCTGATAAACGGATCATCCAATTACAGAAAAATCGCGTAGCCGCTCAAGAGACAACAGAATATGTCATTTATGATTTATTTTTGCACTTAGTTGATACTGCTGTCTATTTGTTGGATGAACCAGTCGTGCAAATGAAGTGCCAGATCAAAGAAACAAAAGAATTTTTGGATCATGCGATTTTACAGTTAGAAACAGCAAACCAAACAGCTATTTTGGTCATGGATCTAGTTAGTGGTGCCAATACGGAACGCTACCAAGTGACTAGTCCTAGTGGTACGTATGAAGTCAATGATTTAACAGAGATGGTCATCCAGACAGCGAATGGCGTGGAACTAGAAAAATTTGATGATTGGGAAAATACGTTGGTCAAACGCGGGTTTGAGCCCATGGTCCAGTCATTTTTTGCACAAATAAAAACAGGCGCAATAAGAAGCGAAGGGTTACGGCAAGAAAACATCTACCAAAGTCACGCTCTTTGTGAAGAAATGTTACGGAAACAAATCAGACACCAGATGTGAGGTAGACTGGTAAGTTTGTTTTAAGCGTGATAAAATGATGAGGACGTTTGAAAAGAAAGGAAAATCCTCAGTGAATAAAGAAGACTTAGTTAAAAATTTACCAGAGATTGATCTGTTGTTTGATGAACCGTTGATGAATTATACCTTTACAAAAACAGGTGGACCAGCGGATGTGCTTGTTTTTCCGAAAACAAAAAATGAAGTAAAAGAAGTTGTTGATTATTGCAGAATCCATGATCTACCTTGGTTGGTACTAGGTAATGCCAGTAATTTGATCGTTCAAGATGGTGGAATTCGCGGTGTAGTCTTGATGCTGACGGAAATGAAGGCAATACGAGTGGAAGGCTCAATGGTCGTTGCAGAAGCAGGGGCCAAATTGATCGATACGACATATGCAGCGCTTGATGCTTCTTTAACAGGGTTTGAATTTGCTTGTGGAATACCAGGAAGCATTGGCGGAGCCGTGTACATGAATGCAGGTGCTTATGGTGGCGAGATCAAAGATGTCTTTGCAGAAGTAGATGTCTTGTTGGCTGATGGGTCCATGAAAACATTGTCGAATGAAGAGATGGCCTTTTCTTATCGTCATAGCGCTATTCAAGAGTTGAATGGGATCGTCTTAGAAGCAAGATTTCAATTGACAGCTGGTGATTTTGAAACGATCAAAGGCCGAATGGTGGAGTTGACAGAATTGCGTCAATCAAAACAGCCGTTAGAATATCCATCTTGTGGTAGTGTGTTCAAGCGTCCAGTAGGGCATTATACCGGACAATTGATCCAACAAGCTGGTTTGCAAGGATTAAAATGGGGCGGCGCTCAAATTTCTGAGAAACATGCAGGGTTTATTGTCAATATCGATCATGCCACAGCTACTGATTATACCGAGTTGATTGCGCATATCCAAGAAGTGATCAAGGAAAAATTCGATGTGACTTTGGAAACAGAAGTACGCATCATTGGTGAAAAAAAGAGTATAACAACACGCGGGTAATTATAAGTAAGAGCAGCTAGTAATCAAAGTTGCTCTTTTTTATTACAAAAAAGAAGAAACGAATGAAAGGGAGTGAAGGGATGTTAGACAAACAAGTACCTTACGCAGAAATTTGGATGGTCCGTTCTATCGATACAGAAGTACCTTCTGTTCTATTAGCAGACGGATATCATTTTGAGTATTATCAGCCAGGAGATGAAAGCGATTGGGTAAGAATTGAATGTGCAGTCGGAGAGTTTGAGAATGAAAAAGAGGGTCATATTTATTTTCAACGTTCATTTGCGCCATATCCGGAAGAGCTTAAGAAGCGAATGCTGTTCGTTGTGAATGATCTGGGAGAGAAAGTTGGAACTTGTACCGCATGGTTCAAAGAGCGTTTTGACGGGACTTACCCACTTTTCCACTGGTTGGCTGTTGTCCCTGAGCATCAGGGGAAAGGGTTGGCAAAAGCTTTGACAGTAGAAATACTTACTCTTTTCCAAAAAGCAGAACTACAACGGCCTATTTACCTGCACACGCAAACTTGGAGTCATCCAGCGATCAAGTTGTATCAAAAATTAGGATTTTCACTTCTTTCTGAAAATTTTGATGGTAGTGAGAATTCAGATTATCCATTAGCAATGGAAGTTTTGAAACGGCTAGAAAAGGAAAAAGGATGGAAGAAAAATGTAATCTCAAGGAGTGAGAAAAAGATGCAAGAAAACTATTTTTCCACTTTTCTCATAATATCGGTTGTTTTTTTTTTTGAATAGTTTATGATCGTTTCTGTGATTTACTTCAACAAAGAGGGCAAGACAATTTCATTTTTATCTTAACCTCTTTGTGTAGTATTCAAAAAATATGTGTAATCGCTGATGTATCAAAGCACTTTACGAGTGTATCACTTGGCTTTTCTAGGAATAAAGTTCCTGATAAAGGTGAATTTCCGATAGTCATTGCGACTATAAAGATAGCCAAAGATACTAAAGGTCAAAGCACCAATAAAGTTGACAAATAGGTCCTTCATCGTATCCATGATACCGATATCTAAATAGCCACCGGAAATGACAGTTGTTTCAGTTTTTCCAGCATCATTTTTGTATTCGATCTCGGTTTTTTCAATATTAGGGATGGTGTGAACAGTATTTCCATCTTTACTGAGTTCTACACTATTTATTTGTTGAACAAGTGTGTCCTTTTGCATATCTAATTGGAATAAATGATCGGCTGAGAATTCAACAAATTCCCAAGCGACACCAACGGTCATTGAAAAACAAAAAGAAACAATAGCAAGAAGCAAAGGGGTCAAATTCATTGTTTTTGTATTTTTGTTGAGTAAATAGACCAATGAAAAACCTACTCCACCAGCTAAAAAGCCGCTTAATGCATGAAGAAATGTGTCCCACATAGAAAAATACCCATAAAAATCGCTCAATTCACCTAAAACTGTCGAACTAAAAATAAAAGAAATTAAAATGATTTCTAACATATTAGGAATCTGGATCTTAAGTATTTTTTCTAAGAGATAAGGTATTTCAAATAAAACTAAAGTGAGTAATAACAGAAATGTATTACCCATGTTTTGTTGGATCAATTGATCGACTAACATGATTGTGACGATGGCGCGTAAGAGGATATAGATACCGTGGGTGACTCTGCCAGCAGTTTTTGTACCATTCATAAAAAATCGTTTAATATAATTCATCATTTAACTCCTTCACGTATACTAGAGATTATACTAGTTATCAAGAACGAACCACAACTTTTTGAACTGGATACAGCAAATATTAGTTGAAAGAGAGTCAAGTGACAAATTTGTTCGAAAGGAAAAACCAACGAAAAATGGTCGATAGGAAAGCTTTTTATTCACATTAATTATTTTTTAGCCTGATTATCAAGAAAAATTAATAATATAGTTGATATTGTGAAAATATTCACTTATCATAAGAGGGAAGAATTACTTTAGGAGGGAAAAATGAAAAAAGTAGTAAAAAGTTTAGTGGTTTTGACATCCGTGTTGGCAATGGGAGCTTGTAGTCCTGATAAAAAGGAAGCCGCGACTTCATCAAGTACGAAAGCAACAGAGAAAACAGAAGCTACATCAGGGGCATCGGAACAATCCTATACAGACCCAACAGAAATGAAAAAAGTGTACGATATCGTTATCGTTGGTGCTGGTGGTGCGGGGATGTCGGCAGCAATCGAAGCGAAAGATGTTGGATTAAATCCTGTTATTTTTGAAAAAATGCCAGTTGCTGGTGGAAATACGTCTAAATCATCAAGTGGTATGAATGCGTCAGAAACAAAATTCCAAAAAGAAAATGGAATCAATGATTCAAATGATGCTTTTTATGAAGAAACATTAAAAGGAGGCGGAGGAACAAATGACAAAGAACTTCTTCGTTATTTTGTTGATCACTCAGCCGATGCAATCAACTGGTTAGATCAAAATGATATCAAGTTAGATAATTTAACGATCACAGGTGGAATGAGTGAAAAAAGAACGCATCGCCCATCTGATGGCTCAGCAATTGGTGGCTACCTTGTCGAAGGATTACTAAAAAATGTCCATGAAAGAAATATTCCGATTTTTGTAAATACAGATGTCACTGACATCAAAGAAAACGATGGAAAAGTCAATGAAGTGACTGTCCAAGTCCAAGGAGAAAAACCTAAAGATATTACTGGTAAAGCAATTATCGTAACTACTGGCGGATTCGGTGCTAATGAAGAATTTATCAAAAAATATCGTCCCGATCTAGAGGGCTACGTTACCACCAACCAATCCGGTTCAACCGGTGACGGAATCACAATGATCGAAAAATTAGGCGGACAAACTGTTGATATGGATAAAATTCAGATCCATCCGACGGTTCAACAAGATGAAGGTGTCTTGATCGGAGAAGCGGTTCGTGGCGAAGGGGCAATCTTAGTCGACCAAACAGGAAACCGGTTTGTCAATGAGTTGGATACAAGAGATAAAGTATCTGCTGCTATCACAGTTTTACCAGAAAAATCGGCATATCTGATTTTTGATCAAGGTGTGAGAGACCGCGCGAAAGCAATTGATTTTTATGAGAAAAAAGGCTATGTGATTTCTGGAGAAAGTATCGAAGAATTAGCAGAAAAAATGAATCTTCCAAAAGAGGATTTGTCTCAGACGATAGAAACTTGGAATACAGCTGTTGTGGCGAAAAAAGATGAACAATTTAATCGGACAACAGCGATGGATCATGATCTGTCACAACCTAACTACTATGCAATCAAAATTGCTCCAGGAATCCATTACACAATGGGAGGAATAAAAATCAATACGAATACGGAAGTATTGAATAAAGAAGAACAACCAATAACAGGGTTATACGCTGCGGGTGAAGTAACCGGCGGACTACATGGAAATAACCGTATTGGCGGTAATTCAGTCGCTGAGATCATTATCTTCGGTCGTCAAGCTGGGATACAAGCAGCAAAATATGCAGCTGAAAATTGAGATAAAAGTTTTAACTCGCTCGTTGAGGAAGAAGGAATTTAAGTTCCTATATAAGAATCCACTGTAAACGAACGAGCTAATTAATTTCTTTATTATTGCAAGATAGCAAGCCGTAAGTCACGAATCTGGTTTTAGCCGTTTTTGTGATTTACGGCTTATTTTAATACCTTAATTCAGGATATGAAGAAAGCAAATTAGCAATAAACAAGTCGCTATGCTTCATTCGGTTCGAAAAATATGAAAGTCTAAATTTGTTGCTGAATGTTCTTTTTTTCCAAAAATATTTTTTCTTTTTTTTCAATAATTCCCTATCGGTTTACTAGAAATTTTTATATAATTAATTCAGAAAGCGTTTTCTTTTTGCCGGTGTTTTTTTGCAAGGTAGTTGGACTTATAAAATAGGAGGAATAAAATGCAGCTTTATATGTTACTTTTACTGACTGTAATGGGTACATTAGTTTTTTCTACAAAAGTATCAGCGCAAGTCCAGAGTGGTTCTCCCAAGATGATGGTCTATTATCGTGCTTGGCGAGATAAAGAAATGAAAGGTGTTAATACTAGTTTGACAGATGAAAATTGGTTATCGATGGAAGATATTCCTTATGGTATTGATATTGTGAATATTTTCAGTTACGTTCCTGAAGGACAAGAAGCTGCTGCGGCACCGTTTTTCAAAAAATTAAAAGAAAGCTACGTACCAACTCTTCATGCCCGTGGTGTGAAATTAACGAAAGCAATCGATTATTCTGTGTTATTGAAAATACCATATAGTGGTACTTTTCCGACGGAACAAGAATTTGACACATATGCGAATCAACTATTAGATGAACATGTCCGTGCCTATGGTATAGATGGTTTAGATATTGATATGGAGACATTCCCTAGTCAAGCTGATATTGCTTTGTCTGATGGAGTGATTCGAGCATTAGCACGTTATATCGGACCATCAGCAAATAATAATACCGTTTTTGTTTACGACACGAATGGTTCAAATGCAGGTCCATTACAAAATGTCGCCGAACATTTTACCTATTTAGGATATCAGCAATATGGCTCTGATGCAGGTAGAACAGCAAAGGCAATCAATGACTATGCAAAATTGATTCCCAAAGAACGATTCATGCCTGGACTGACTTTCCCTGAAGAACAAGATCATAATCGTTGGTATGATACAGGAGAACCATACGAACAAAGTAATTTGTACAAAGTAGCGAAGTATACGGCAGAAAATCATCTGTACGGGATGTTCCTTTACGCATTGGATCGGGATGGTCGTACGTATAATGAGTATGACTTGAATCATGTCATTCCTTCTAATTTTTTATGGACGAAGACAGCAATTCTAGAAGCGAAAGGCTTTACCTTGGAGCAAGCGAAAAAGATAGCGAACCACCACTGGAAGCGTATAGGGAACAACGCTTTGAATCAAGCAGTTGTGGAAGAAAAAATCCACCAAGCAAAATCAATCTGTGAAGTAAATAAAGTATTACTAGGATCAAGTGAACACTTTGGAACGGATGGGGTGAGTACTGAGTATGATCCAATTTACGAATGGTCATTGATGAATTGATCGATTGGAACTAAAACAAAACCAGCAAGTCGCGACCTGAGAGGTAACTGTTTGCTGGTTTTTGTGTTTTTTTATGATTGAATCGTTAAAATGATTTTTCCAATGTTTTTATTGGCTTCCATATATTCATGTGCTTCTTTCACTTGATCAAGAGGAAAAGTACTATCTATGATCGGCTTTACTTGACCATCTGAAAGATAAGGGCCTACATTGTCCATGAATTCTTGAGTCAATTGTGCTTTATAGGAATCGCTACGGGGAGTTAACAAAGTGCCTACCAGATGCACCCGTTTTGAGATCAATGTGCCTAAATCTATTTCTGAAACGATGGTGCCGCCTAGCATGCCAATCAAGACCCATCGGCCATCAACGGCGATCGAAGCGAGATTTTTTTTGCCAATAAGAAGCACCAATAAAATCTAAAATGACATCCACGCCTCGACCGTTCGTTATTTTTTGAACTTCTTTTTCAAAGTCTTGAATTTTATAGTTGATCAGTTCATCTGCGCCCAGTTCTTGACAAAAAGCAAGCTTTTCGGTTGAACCAGCGGTAACGATCACTTTTGCCTTCGACAATCGTTTAGCTAATTGAATGGCTGCTGTACCGACACCACTAGCGCCTGCATGGATCAATACGGTTTCATGTTCTTGCAGTTTTCCCAACCAATAAAGGGTCTGGTAAGCAGTAAGAAACACTTCGGAGATTCCAGCGGCAGCCACGTAATCTAAAGAGTCGGGAAGCAAAATTGCTCGATCAGCAGGCATGACAGCATATTCGGCATAGCCTCCTAAATTAACTAAGCCGCAAACCCGTGTTCCAGGTGTGAACTTGCTGTCTGCACTCTTGTTCTCAATGACCTCACCTGCAACTTCTACGCCTAAAATGGGATAAGGCGGTTCTTGATCTGCTGATTCCCGGCGCATGATATCGGTCCGATTCACTGCTGCAGTGTGGACTTTGAGCAAAAGCTGTCCTTTTTCAGGGCGTGGTTTGGGTGCATCGATTTCTTGAAGGACATCGACTGCTCCTGGTTGTTTGAATGTTATTGCCCGCATAAAATTATTCCCCCTGATGCCAGTTTTTAAGAGTACTTGAAAGGTCATCATTGCCTTCAGATACTACGATCGTTGTTTTTTTGATTTCTGGTTGGTCGACCAAAGCAGTCAAAACGGCTGCAACAGTTTTGCGACTGATTGTTTCAGCAGTTTCTTCCGTTGGTTTGGCTAGTTGAACGGGTGTCACTTCCTCGTCGTTTGTCAATGAAACAGGCTGGATAATGACATAATCCAAAGAAGTACGATTCTTGAGCCATTCGTCTGCATAATGTTTCGTGATGTAGTAGTCGATCATCGATTCTGGCCATTTGTTTCGATCATCTGCAAAGACAGCACTGATCATCAAATAACGGGATACATTGGTAATTTCTGCTCCGATCATTGTTTTGATTGCGCCATCTAGATCAACTTGTAAAAGATTTTTCCCTTGAGAACCAGCGGTGAAAATCAACACATCACTCCCTTTAAATGACTGTGCCATTTCTTCAGGAGTCCATGTTAAATCGAAAGAAACATAGCTGACATTCGAATCCTTTACAAGAGATTGAGTTGCGACATCTCTGACACCAGCAACGACTTGATGTTTAGAGGATGCAAGTTCTTTTATTAAGTGGCGGCCAATTTGTCCATTGGCACCTACGACAAAAATTTTCATTTTAATCTTCCTTTCTTGTAGCAATCAAAACAATGATAACACTAATTTGAAATTTTGTTAGATTTGAACTCTTAAAATATCGGTGGTTTTTTAGTAGATTTGGTAGCTGATTTTACTTATAAAATAAAAAGCTTGTTCATCCGTAAAGAGAAGGGTCTCTTATAAAGATAAACAAGCTTTTGTATGCGACTAGATCTTTGGTTGTGGATTCATACGGATCAAACGAAGCAATACGCTGCAAACACCTGCAGTTGCGAGTCCTGCAACGATGGCTTCCGGGACTCCACTGGTGAAAATAACCGCTAGAACAGCAGAATAAACAGCGTTGATATTTTTGCCGATCACTTGAGCATAGTCGTGCTGGAATAAGAAATAAATCATGTTCATCACTAGAATCGTATTCACAAGTGATCCTGCTAGACCAGCAATAAAGAGTGAAACAGTATTGACTTTGTTTTTGATCAGTTTTTGCATTCCTTTAAAGACGAAGTAAGGAACGACCCCAATAAGGATCCGTGGGATAAAAGCAATCAGCAATGCTTTTAAACTGCCATGATCTGTGCCAATCACTGGAATGAACGGCGAAAAAACAAATGATAAAGGTGTTTGTACTACCGTGCTACGAATCATACTGATCAAGCCGAAAGTCCCGCCTAAAAAAGCACCTAAACGAGGTCCAAGAACGATAGAAGCAATGATCACAGGAATATGCATTGTCGTGGCATTGATGGGTCCTATGGGAATAAAGCCAAGTGGCGTTACAGCTAGTAAAATCAAAATTGCTAGAAACATAGCAGTCAATGTAAAGTTCTTTGTATTTTTCATGATTACTCCTTTTGATTTAAATCGTTCTGTTGTTGATTGTCGTAACGACTTGATCGATGATCACTTGAATATCCGCAAGTGCACCTTTACCAAAATCACCACAAGCCAATAACGATTCTCTAGGTTCGATTTCTTGATAGCCCACCGATTTTAGAGTAGCTAGATTCTTTTGATTGATCGGATTTTGATACATATTGGTATTCATAGCTGGTGCAATCAACTTTGGTGTTTTAACAGGTAGTGCCATTGCGACAGTTGAGAGCAGGTCATCTGCGACTCCATTGGCTAGTTTTCCTAGGATATTCGCAGTTGCAGGAGCAATCAATAATAAATCTGCATGTTTTGCTAACTCGATATGATTGATGACACTCGGTTCTTTTTCTTGCATAACATCAGTATGTACTGCACGTTTTGATAAGGATTGTAAGGTAAGCGGAGTGATAAAGTGCGTACTGCTTTTTGTCATGATCACATCAACTTGATAGCCAAGTTTCACGAGTTGGTTCGTAATATCTGCACTTTTATATGCGGAGATACTGCCAGTAATGCCTAAAAGTATTTTTTTCATGGTTCATTCTCCTTTTTGTGAATCAAGATGTCTTCTATTTTAACAAGCGTGCAAAAGGTGTCAACAAGTTGATTTTTTCTGAGGACCCAACATATCTTTTTAGAAAACTAATGAAATAAAAAGAATGCAGGTCCTTTTTACTGAAAATATCTAGCTTGATCCATCAGAAATATTCGTTTGGCTGATCGTCTGTACGATCAATTCAGCGATTTCTTGTTTTGTCTGAGCTTCTTTGACTTCGCCATTTGCTGAAAGCAAATAACCATGGTGAGATTGCCCCGTGATTTCTGTGAGATCATTTGCCAATATATAGTCTGTGCGATTCTTTAGGATACTTTCTTGAGCGACTGCTAACAATTGTTCTTTTGAAACATCAACTAATAGCTTGAAGCCGATGATTTTAGCTGTTGGCTGCCACTCACGTAGATAACTGATAATTTTTGGCGTTTTTTTCAATACGATCACTAAATGTTCTGTATTAGAAGAAATCTTTTCATCTTGCTGAGGCACATTTTCTTGTGTCATGAACCACTCAGGAAGAGTATCAGGTGATAGTGGCTCTTTCGTTATCGATGTAGCCAATTGTTCTTCTGAAAGGCTAAAAGCTGGAGTGAAGTCACTAACTGCCATGCTATGGATGATTGCATCATAGGTATTATTTTTCAATAATTCCTTTAAAACCGTAAAGAGTTCTAGTGTAGATTCAATCAAGTGCAACTTGATTTTTTCATGGGTTTCTGGTTTCACAGCATTTGCGGTTGTAACATAGTCGATCCTCGCAGAAGAAGATTGTACAAAAGCTTCAGCAATCGTTTTTCCAAGGCGACCAGTGGAATGATTCGTGATCGATCGGACTTGGTCGATTTTTTCGTTAGTACCACCAGCAGTGATCAATATCTTCATTTTTGCCCACCTACATTTACTAAAGTTCGTCCTTGATGTGTGCCAGACAAAAGCTGTTGAGTGATTTCTGGCAGCTCTTCAAGGGAAATCTCTTTGACACGTAGGACATCTGTAATGGCCAAATTTGCTAATTGTTGCCAAACTCGGTTACGATCAGCGTGGGGAACATTTACCGAATCGATCCCAATCAATTGGATATTACGTAAGATAAACGGTAAAACAGTTGTTTCAAGTTTTATACCACCGGCATTCCCACATAAAGCGGCTGCCCCATTATAGGAAATCAGAGGAAGAAGTTTCGCCAATTGAGCCCCGCCTACTGTATCGATCAGATAGTCGATCTGTTGTTTACCCAAAGGTTTTGTTTTTTCTGGTAAGAACTCTTCTGGGGAAACAACTTCTGTTGCACCTAGATCAGTTAACCAATCTGTCGTTTGTTGTTTCCGTGTCAAAGCAATAACAGAAGTAAAGCCAAGTTGATGTAATAGAGCAATAGCTACACTGCCAACGCCACCAGTAGCACCACTAACAACGATTTTATCTGTTTTATTCATCCCTTGTTCGATTAGTGCATTGACACATAAAGAAGCTGTGAGACCGGCTGTGCCTAAGATCATTGCTTGGCGGGAAGTCAAGTTAGCTGGCAGTGGAACGATCCAGTCTGCTGGCACTTTCTGATATTGACTGTACCCACCTGGATGAGAAACTCCAAGTCCATAGCCTGTGACAAGTACAGGGTCACCTGACTGATAGCGTTCATCTTGACTTTCTACAACGATGCCCGCCAAATCGATGCCTGGCGTCATAGGGTAAGAGCGGATCACACCACCTGATTCACTACTTGCTAGTGCGTCTTTGTAATTGACATCTGAGTATTCTACTTTAATAAAGACTTCACCGTCTTCTAGGAACGGCTTTTCTTGTTCAACGATAGCGGAATGGAAGGTAGGCACATTCTCTATTTGAAGCGTTTTAAATTTATCCATGTATGCGACTGTTCCTTTCAAAATTTTCTTTTATCATACCATAAAGTTCTCCTTTTTATGGGTATTCACTGTGCTTTTATTACCAAAAAAAAAGAAATTTAGTAATTGGGAAAATCCTAGACTTTTTTGAAGAATTTTTTTGTAAAAAGGGTTGTCTTTTTAACTAAAATTTGTATACTAGTACGAGTAATAGTAAACTCTGTGTTTACTATTAGAAAACTTCAATGAGGAGGAATGAGATGGAGATTGGTGATAAGCTAAGGAATCTACGGATCCAAAAAAATTTGACTCAGGAAGAATTAGGCGAACGGACAGATTTGTCCAAAGGTTATATTTCTCAGCTGGAACGAGATTTAAGTTCCCCATCAATGGAAACTTTTTTTTCTATTCTTGAAGTACTCGGTGTGACACCTGAAGAATTTTTCCATCAAGATACTGTGAATCAGCAAGTGGTTTATTCAAAAGAAGACCACACGATTTATCAAGATGAGGAAAATGGCTACGAATTAGAGTGGCTTGTATCAGATTCAAATGAAAAAGAAATGGAACCTGTCTTATTGACTTTTGAAAAGGCAGGAGAATATAAAACATTCGAACCTTCACGATCAGAAACGTTTATTTTTGTGCTGGAAGGGGAATTAGAGTTAAGCTTAGGAGAGAAAAAATACGTAGCGCAAGCAGGACAATCAATCTATTACCAGGCAACAAAGCACCATCAGTTAAGGAATCATCAAACGAAACGGACCAAAGCATTGATTGTTGCTACACAATCGTATTTGTAATTTAGGAGGTTAAATAGTGGAAAACCCAATTATTTCATTTGATCAAGTAGTGAAACGCTACGACGATGAATCAATTTTAAAAAATGTAAGTTTCGAGATCGAACAAGGAAAATTTTACACATTGCTTGGTCCTTCTGGCTGTGGTAAAACAACGATTTTAAGAATCATTGCAGGCTTCACGGAAGCGACAGAAGGCGATATCTATTTTGAAGGAAAAAGACTAAATGACTTGCCAGCCAACAAGCGCCAAGTAAATACGGTTTTCCAAGATTATGCGTTGTTTCCACATATGAATGTCTTCGATAACGTTGCCTTTGGTTTGAAAATCAAGAAAATGAATAAAGGCGAAATCGAAAAAAAAGTAAAAGATGCGCTGCGGATGGTCCAACTACCAGGATATGAAACCCGTGAAATCAGTGAAATGTCCGGTGGTCAAAGACAAAGAGTTGCAATCGCCAGAGCCATCGTGAACGAACCTAAAGTCTTATTATTAGATGAACCACTGTCTGCATTGGATCTAAAGTTGCGTACAGCGATGCAGTATGAATTAAGAGAATTACAACAACGATTAGGAATCACCTTTATTTTTGTGACTCACGACCAAGAAGAAGCACTAGCGATGAGTGATGAGATCTTCGTCATGAATAAAGGGAAAATCGTGCAAAGTGGAACCCCAGTCGATATCTACGATGAACCAATCAGTCATTTTGTTGCGGATTTTGTTGGAGAAAGCAATATCGTCAATGGGGTGATGATCGCAGACAATTTGGTGGAGTTTGTTGGTAAACAATTTGAGTGTGTGGATGGTGGGATGCGCCCTAATGAACCAGTAGAAGTGGTATTGCGCCCAGAGGATCTGACAATCACAACTCCAGGTAAAGGGAAACTAGGCGTGACTGTTGATACACAACTCTTCCGCGGCGTCCATTACGAGATCATTTGTTACGATGAACAGCAAAATGAGTGGATGGTCCACTCCACAAAGAAAGCCAAAGAAGGTAGTCAAGTTGGCTTAGCTTTTGAACCAGAAGATATCCATGTGATGCGTTTCAACGAGACGGAAGAAGAATTCGATGCTCGTTTGGAGAGCTATGAAGAGTAAGGAGGGACAATAATGAAAACAATGCGTAGAATCTATTCAGTCCCTTATATCTTATGGTTAGGATTGTTTGTTATTGCGCCAGTTTTGCTGATCATTTATCAATCTTTCTTTGATATGAACGGTCAGTTCACTTTAAGTAACTATGCCGCATATTTTACGTCAGGTACTTATTTATCAATGACACTTAATTCAGTTTGGTATGCTTTTTTGATCACTTTTTTTACCCTTATCATCAGTTATCCAACTGCCTATTTTTTAACTAAACTAAAACATAAGCAACTGTGGTTGATGTTGATCATCTTACCGACATGGGTTAATTTATTATTAAAAGCGTATGCCTTTATTGGAATCTTTAGTATTCATGGAAGTGTCAACCACTTTTTTGACTTTTTAGGAATTGGACCAAGGCAGATTTTGTTTACAGACTTTAGTTTTTTATTTGTAGCTACTTATATAGAAATTCCTTTTATGATCATGCCGATCTTCAATGCGCTAGAAGAAATGAATCCTTCGTTGATCAGTGCTAGTCGTGATCTAGGAGCAAATAATTTTGAAACATTCCGTCGGGTCATTTTTCCATTATCTTTAAACGGTGTGAAGAGTGGTGTGCAAGCTGTGTTTATCCCATCCTTGTCATTATTCATGCTGACTCGTTTGATTGGCGGAAATCTAGTGATCACACTAGGTACAGCAATCGAACAGCATTTCTTGGTAACCCAAAACTGGGGAATGGGCTCAACAATCGGCGTTATTCTAATCATTGCCATGTTTATCGTTATGTTACTCACGGGTGAGAAGAAGAAGGGAGGCCGTTCACGATGAAAAAAATCAAATGGTCTTATCTTTACCTAGCAATTGTTTTTCTGTTGTTATATCTGCCGATTTTTTATTTGATTTTTTATTCCTTCAATGCTGGTGGCACGATGAACAGTTTCACTGGTTTTACGTGGGAAAATTACCAAGCAGTCTTTGACGATACGCGATTGATCACCATTGTACTGAACACGTTTATGTTGGCTTTTTTATCAGCTTTGATTGCGACGATCATTGGAACATTTGGCGCAATGGGCATCTATTACACGAAAAAAAGGCAAGCAAGAACGGCTCTGCTAAGTATGAACAATATTTTACTCGTTTCACCGGATGTCATCATTGGTGCTAGTTTCTTGATCTTCTTTACTTTACTAGGATTTGGCCTAGGATTTCAAAGTGTTTTACTCTCACATATTGCTTTTAGTATCCCTATCGTTGTTCTGATGGTATTGCCGAAGCTACAGGAAATGAATGATTCGATGGTTGATGCTGCAAGAGATTTGGGTGCCAATAATCTACAAGTTGTAAAAAATATCATCTTGCCGTTTCTTTCACCTGGGATCATTGCAGGCTATTTCATGGCTTTTACGTATTCACTAGATGATTTTGCAGTAACCTTCTTTGTTACTGGGAATGGCTTCACGACCTTATCCGTAGAAATCTACTCACGCGCGCGCCAAGGAATCAGTCTGGAAATCAACGCATTAAGCGCACTTGTTTTCCTATTTTCAATGATTCTTGTAATTGGCTACTATTTTATTAGCAAAGAAAACCGTCCGAAAAAATTAAGAAAGAACCGTCGCGGACGTGAGGAGGTGGCACGTTTACGATGAAAAAATTACAATCATTATTCATTGGTATCCTAGTCATCATCCTGGTTTTGCTTTTTGGCGTTCGTCAACTAGAGAAAGCCAGCGGGATGAGTGGTGCTAAGATCGTCACGATCTACAACTGGGGGGACTACGTTGATCCTAGCTTGATCACTAAATTTGAACAAGAAACTGGATACAAAGTCAACTATGAAACGTTTGATTCAAATGAAGCAATGTTCACGAAGATCCAACAAGGGGGAACGAATTATGATATCGCCATCCCTAGTGAATATATGATCCAAAAAATGATCAAAGAAAAACTTGTGCTACCGTTAGATCATACAAAAATCAAAGGGTTAGCAAACATTGATGATCGCTTCTTGAATCAGGATTTTGATCCAAACAACACCTATTCCGTCCCTTATTTTTGGGGAACATTAGGTATCGTTTACAATGATAAAATGTTCAAGGAAAATGAGATCAAACATTGGGATGACTTGTGGAAACCAGAATTGAGAGATAGCTTGATGCTGATCGATGGCGCACGAGAAGTAATGGGACTTTCATTAAATAGTCTTGGCTACTCATTGAACAGCAAAAACAGAGATCAGTTAAATGAAGCAGCCAACAAGTTGAACCAGATGACCCCTAATATCAAAGCAATCGTTGCGGATGAGATCAAAATGTATATGATCAATGAAGAAGCTTCTGTGGCAGTCACTTTTTCCGGTGAAGCTGCAGATATGATGTCTGAAAATGAACATTTGCATTACGTGATCCCCTCAGAAGGCTCAAATCTATGGTTCGATAATATCGTTATGCCGAAAACAGCTAAGAATAAAGAAGGTGCCTATGACTTTATCAACTTCATGTTAGAACCAGAAAATGCAGCGCAAAATGCCGAATATATCGGTTATTCAACACCAAATAAAAAAGCGAAAGCATTATTGCCAAAGGAGATTTCTGAAGATGAACAATTTTATCCTTCAGACGACACGATCTCCCACCTAGAAGTTTATGAAGACCTTGGACCAAAATATCTAGGCATCTATAATGACTTGTTCTTGGAATTCAAAATGTATCGGAAATAAGCGCAAGAGCCTATAAAAATTGACATTTTTTTGAAAAATGTTATCCTGATATCAATCAAATAACATCCGTTGAGAAGGAAAGTAAGTAATCAAGTCGTTTTAAGAGAGGCTTCGTTTGGTGAGAGAAGCTAAATAAAAGATTAGTGAAAATGACCTTTTAGGATTTTTGTCGATACGTAGGCAAAAACGAAGAAGTCTCCCGTTAACGAGACCACTGATCAAATCGTCAGACGAAGGGAAAGAAAAATCTTTCTAAAAAAAGGTGGTACCACGAGCATAATCGTCCTTTTACTAGTATGTATTGCTAGTAAAGGGGCTTTTTTTATAAAATTCAAAGGAGTGTCGGATATGAATCAAACAATTCCATTTACAGTCGATCACGTAGGTAGTTTTCTACGTCCTAAATCAATCAAAGAAGCAAGACAAAGAGTGAAGGAAGGAACAACTACCAAAGAAGAACTTCGTGAAATCGAAAATGAAGAAATAAAAAAATTAGTAGCGAGCCAAAAGGCAGTTGGAGTAAAGGGAATCACTGATGGAGAGTTTCGTCGAGGGTTTTGGCATATTGATTTTCTAGAAGGCTTGAATGGTATCGAAGGCTATGTACCAGAAACAGGCTATAACCAAAAATTCCACGGGAAAGCAGCACCTTCATATAACATCCGTGTAGTAGATAAAATCTCTTTTGATTCGAACCATCCTTTCTTAGATGATTTTACCTTTTTAAAAGAAGTTGTAGAAACAGATGGTACATCTGTAGCAAAAGCAACGATTCCTAGTCCAACAATGATTTTACGCCAAGAACTTTTATCAAATGATGGTACTTCTAAAATCAAAGAAGTCTATCCCGACTTAACCGAATTTTACACTGATTTATCTAAGACTTATCAGGATGCTGTCCAAGCATTTTATGATAGAGGCTGTCGCTATTTGCAATTTGATGACACGAATTGGGCCTTTTTAGCGGATAAAACAAAGCGTGAATCCCTTGAAGTAAAAGGGATCGATCCTGAGAAAGTTGCTGAAATCTGTACAATGATTATCAATGGTGCATTGGCGGATAGACCAGAAGATTTGACAGTGACAACACATATTTGTCGAGGAAATCATGCTTCATCATGGCTTTTTTCTGGTGGCTATGAGCCGATTGCTAAAAATTTGTTTGCGACAAATTATGATGGTTTCTTTTTGGAATATGATTCTGATCGAGCAGGGGACTTTTCTCCAATGCGCTATTGGACGAATAAGAAGAGCAAAGTTGTACTAGGATTGGTAACGTCTAAATTTCCAGAACTAGAAGAGCCAAATGAAATTAAGAAACGTATTGAAGAGGCACAACAGTATGTGCCGTTAGAGAATTTAAGTATTAGCCCGCAATGTGGCTTTGCGTCGACAGAAGAAGGAAATCGGTTAACGGAAGAAGAACAGTGGAAAAAAATCAAATTATTACAAAAAGTTGCAACTGAAGTTTGGCACGACAAGTAATAATTCAAGTGTTAGAAGAAGGAGAGTACAATGGTTATCTATTGTACTCTCCTATTTTCATGTTGTTTTTCATTTTATGATGGTCAGTAAGGATAAATCGACCTATACAAAAGTAAGATGGTTCGTATAATTTATGTATCTTATTGAAGTTAGGAGTGATACGTATCGGAGTCAAAGAATGGTTTAGAAAAAAAATAGGCAGTCAGTTAGACAGTAAGAGGCCATCCTTACAGAATAATACCAAGAGTGGACAGTTAAAGGACGAGGAACTCACTAAAAAAATTGAAAAATTGAAACAAAACTATTTTGCAAGTCCCAATGATCCTGTTATATATTTTTCTCCAGCGCAGACGAGAGAGCGTCTAAAACAAACGAGCGAATATGCCATTCATTTAGGGGAAGATTTTTCTAAATCTGAGCCAGAAGAATTTCGTAAGAAAATGAAGGAATATCGCTATGGTATGCTTTCATTGGCTGAATATCAATACTACTGGATCACTATTGAAAAAGAGGCTATCAAGAAAATTGGAAACAAGGAGATCATCGAAGCATTAGAGCAAACACTAACGATCAGAGAAAGAATTTTCCAGATGTGTATGGCGAATGAAATTGCAAACCCATTATTAAATGAGAAAGCATTTGATGAAGTCATTGGACGAATTGCTTATCGACACTATCAAATAGATACAGCTATCTTGAGAGATGAAAAAAATGTTGTAAAATTCGCTAACAAGCATGAGACAGCAGAAAAATGGGAGACTTGTTCAGATGGGATTCCAGATGAAACTCCCACAGGAAAGACTGAAAATAACCAGCGAGTATCAGGGAATACAGGGATTTTAAAGATGGGTAAGATGACTATAAATTTTGCGAATATGTATGAAACGTTGGAGAAAGGGGAAACTTATCCCGAGACCCTACAAGTGGGCTCTTCATCAGTGAAAGAAAATCAACCAGCGCCACAAATTATCACAGCTAGATTGAAAAGCAAGATACCACAAAATGATTTGAAAGAAATACATAAAAAAGATGCTGAAGAGAGACAAGAGAAAAAAATCATTCAGCTTATACAAAATAAAGCAAAAAACGAAACAAAAGTGCGCCAAAAGAACATCCAGAAAGCAAGAAAATGGTATGTTTTTTCTCGCTGATGATAAAGAGAGGCAAATGAATCAACGAAATGTTTTTTTCACTATCGAAGTATGATCGTTGAAACCAATTTTAAGATTGATTTGTAAGGAGACGAGAAGCACTTTATGCTAGGTGTAACGTTTCTTGGTACAACAACATACGGTGAATTGGCTATAAATAACCCCTTAGTCAAAAAACTAGCTTTTTGATCAAGGGGATTATATAAAGAACGTTACATAATTTTTTTTATCGGTGTTTATATTTTCTTAAGTTTTATGCCAAGAAAAAGGCAAATATTCATTGATAATTCTTCACTTTTTTTCTATATTCTATGGACATACCAACAAGTAACCCTATAAAGCTTTTTCATTTTTACTCCTCAAGTAAAAATAAACTCCTAGGTCGCGGCTATCCCACCGCGGCTCTTTTTTATTCCTCAATCAAGACAGCATGGATACCGAAGCCAGCTAAGATTCTGGCAGAAGTATAGGTATTCAATCCTTTGCGGAACGTGATGTAAACTGGTCGGTCTTTAGGAATCTCAGCAATCCGATCACGTAGTTCGTTCATGGGGATGTTTTTAGTAGCAGGAATACTTCCAGAAGGAGCTTTGTTGGGTTCACGAATATCTAAGAAGAAAGCATGAGCCAAATCTTCTTCTGAAATATCTTCTACCTTGATCGTGTCAATGACATTCGTCAATTGATTGATGGCCACATAACCAGCAATGTTTAGTGGATCTCTAGTTGTTGAATATGGGGGTGAGTAGGGTAGTTCTAGATCAGGTAGATCAAAGACTGTTAGGTTACCGGTAATTGCGACCGATAATTCTCCCATTCGTTTATCAACGCCTTTTTCACCAACCGCTTGTCCGCCAAGTATTCTTCCGGAATCAGCATCAAAAATGATTTTTAGATTAAGGCGAGTCGCTCCAGGATAAAAATAGGCATGATCAAAAGGGGTAATAAAAATTGATTTATAGTTAGTGATTCCCGCATTTTTTAAGGCATGTTCAGTCATTCCTGTATAGCTTGCGGTATAATCAAAAATTTTTGCAACCCCTGCGCCAACATAGCCGCGATAACGCATTGGTGTACCGTTCAAGATATCAGCTAATAAATGTCCTTGGCGGTTTGCAGCACTGGAGAGCATGCTTGCTATTGGCTGACCAGTCACAACACTTGTTGTTTCGATGATGTCGCCAATCGCATAAATATCAGAAATATTGGTTTCCAATTGATCGTTCACAATAATCTGTCCTGTATCAGATAACGAAATACCAGCAGTTTTGATTACTTCGTTATTTGGTGTCACACCGACTGCAAATACGATCATATCCGTTTCCAATGTTGAACCGTCAGAAAGTAATACTTCTTGGCCATTTCGGCGGATCTCTTTGATTTCAGTATTTAACTGAACTTTCAAGTTATTTTCCACCAACTTGTCATAAATCAAATCAGCAATTTCTTCATCATAGGGATAGGCTACTTGAGGTAAATGATCAACCAATGTTACGTCCATTCCTAAATGATGGAAATTTTCTGCTAATTCTAGTCCCATGACGCCAGCACCTAGAACCAAAACATTTTTAGGGTCATGTGTTTGGATAAATGTTTTGATGCGGTCAGCATCTGTGACACTTCGTAACACAAAACTATTTGTTGCCTCTGCCACACCTGTGATATCAGGAAAATAGGGACGAGCACCTGCAGAAATGATCAATTTATCATAATTAGTCACAGACTCTTGATCCGTTTGCAAATCTTTTACGGTTAATTGTTTCTTTTCAGGATCGATTTCGGTTATTTCATGTTCTGTCAAAACGTCGATATTATTCTTGACCTTTAAGATTTCTGGAGTACGTTCGATCAATGTATCGCGGTTTTCAATGATATTTCCCAGATAATAGGGTAATGCACAACTTGCATAGGAAATATGTTTTCCCCGTTCATAGATTACGATCTTATGTTCTTCATTTAAGCGGCGTAAACGAGTAGCAAAAGAAGGTCCGCCGGCCACTCCGCCAATTACTACAAATTTCATCAACATCCTCTCCTTTTCTATACTGATAGTACTATTTTATAAGTGAAACAGCAAAAAATTGTGCCGGATACACTTAGTAGTAACTTATTATGTTAAAAAGAGAGAAAATAAAAAGTAAGAAAGTCATTATTGTTCTTCTCTAAAGGTGAAATGAGAGCAAAACGAAAAAAGAAAAAACAAAAAAGGGCGTGGGACAAAAGTAAGAAACACTTTTGTCTCATTCTTTAAAAACGAATAAACGGTGGGAGCAGAAGCAACTCCTTCTTAAATAAGTCAAAATTAACAAAAATTTGAAAAGCAATTTTCGTTGATTTCTTCTTATTTCTCGGAGTTAAACACTTCTGTCCCAGCCTCTTCGGTCACTCATTTTCATATTCTTCCAGTTCGATGCTTAGATCTTCCCATTCTGAAAGTTTTGCTTCTTGTGTTTTTCTTGCTTCTTCTAATGCCTGGTTCAATTCATTCAATCGTACATGATCGTCCAAATTTTCCGGTAAAATCATTTGTTTTTCGAGATCAGCTAGTTCCTCATCTAATTTAGTCAACTGTTCTTCTACCTGAGTGACTTTCCGTTGCAAGCTACGAATCAGTTTTTGCTGTTCTTTGCTTTGGAAATAATTTTTTTTGTTTGAATTGACCTCTACGGCTGCTGGTGTTTTTTCTGCTAATAATTCCGAAATTTCTTCTTCCTCTTGTTTCTTTTCTAAGTAATAATCATAATCACCCAAATACATTTTACTGCCATTCTCAGAAAGTTCGATGACCTTTGTGGCGATACGATTAATGAAATAGCGGTCATGTGAAACGAATAATAGTGTGCCATCATAATCGATCAGTGCATTTTCCAGAACTTCTTTGTTATCGATATCTAAATGGTTGGTTGGTTCATCTAGGATCAAAAAGTTTTCTTGATTCATGGCTAGTTTTGCTAATGCTACTCTGGCTTTTTCTCCACCACTTAAAAGAGGGATTGTTTTTTCGACATCTTCCCCAGAGAACAAGAATGCGCCTAATACACTACGGATCTCTTTTTCTGGAGTTGTTGGATGTTCATCCCATAACTCAGCGAGGATCGTTTTATTGGTATGAAGTTCCGCTTGTCCTTGGTCATAGTAACCGATCGTGACATTTGTTCCTAAATGTTCTTTTCCTCGGATAAATGGTAGTTGATGGATGATCGATTTTAACAACGTTGATTTCCCGACTCCATTCGGTCCGACTAACGCAATCGCTTCTTGACGACGAATATCTAAATTGATTGGTTCAGACAAGATTTCGCCATCGTAACCGATTGCGGCATCTTCAACTTGTAAAACAACATTTCCAGAAGGCTTAGCGGCACTAAAAAGAAAATGTGCTTGTTTTTCGTCTCCTTGTGGGCGATCCAAGCGATCCATCTTTTCTAATACTTTTCTACGACTTTGCGCACGTTTAGTGGTAGAAGCACGGACTAAGTTACGTGCAACAAAGTCTTCGAGTTTTTGGATCTCGGTTTGTTGTTTCTCATAAGCTTTCCATTCCGTAGCTAGTTGTTCTGCTTTTACATCAAGGTATTTGGAATAATTCCCTTTATAATGCCGCATTTTTTTGCGACTTAGTTCATAGACTTCTGTGACGACTTTATCCAAGAAATAGCGGTCATGGGAAACAATTAGCAGTGCCCCGGTATAACTTTGCAAATAACTTTCCAACCAAGAAAGTGTTTCAATATCTAAATGGTTGGTCGGTTCATCCAGAATCAAAATATCTGGGTGTTGTAATAGCATTCTGGCTAATGCAAGCCGAGTACGTTGACCACCTGATAAGGCATCGATTGTTTGATCATAAAAGGAAGGATCAAATTTAAAGCCGTGTAAGACTGAGCGTATCTCGTTTTCATAACCATACCCATTTTTATTCGAAAAGTTATGCTGTAATTTGTCATACTCTTTCAAAAATGATTCGTAAGCAGGGGTATCAGGCGTACCTTCGCTGATGAAAAGTTCTAGTTCATGCATTCTGTTTTCCATTTTACGAACACTATCGAAGGCTTTTAGCATCTCATTCCAGACAGTTTCTGTGGAATCTAAGCCGGTATCTTGAGCAAGATAGCCTAGAGTAGCAACTTTATTTTTAGCAATTGTTCCTTCATCTGGGCTTTCTATACCAGCAAGGATTTTTAACAAGGTCGATTTTCCAGCACCATTTCTACCAACTAAGGCAATTCTAGCGTTTGTGCTGATTTCAAGATGGATATTTTCAAATAAAATCTCTGCACCAAAATGGCGAGCAATCTGATTGGCTTGTAATAGTATCATGGAATCCTCTTTTCTACTTTGTGAATTCACTAAGAATGAAATCTCGTTTTCATCTAGTAGTCTACCATAAATTCTTTTATACTGCGAGGTTCCAAGAAATGATAAGAAAATGAACAAAGAATAAAATTTCACAATATGTAAGCAATGGAATTGATTTTTTCCTATATATACTGCTATGATGGATAAATCAAAGTAAACTTAAAAAATAGTGGGGGTAATTAAGTGAAAGATCATATCATCCCAAAGGCAACAGCTAAGCGCTTGCCTTTGTATTACCGGTATTTAAGAATTCTAAATAACGCTGGTAAGAAAAAAGTGTCATCAACTGAATTAAGCGAGGCCGTACAAGTCGACAGCGCAACGATTCGTCGTGACTTTTCCTATTTTGGGGAATTGGGAAAACGCGGGTATGGCTACGATGTTGAAGATTTAATGCATTTCTTTGCAAAGACCTTAAATGACGATCAGTTAACGAATGTTGCATTGATCGGGGTCGGTAACTTAGGAAGTGCACTTTTGAAATATAAATTCCATCAAAGTAATAGTATCCGTGTGAGCTGTGCTTTTGACGTCAATGAAGACATCGTTGGACGAATCGTAGATGGCATCCCAGTTTATCCAATGGAAGATATGTCAGAACAAATCAAGATCCAACAAATAGAAGTAGCTATCTTGACGATTCCCGCTGAAAGAGCTCAAGATGTGGTCAATCGTTTAACGGAGGCTGGAATCAAAGGGATTTTGAACTTTACATCAGCACGGTTGAATGCACCAACTGATGTTTTGATTCAAAACGTTGATCTGACAAATGAATTGCAAACATTGATCTATTTTCTCCATTCGGATGCTTCTTTACATGGGACAGAAGAGAGCGAGTAACCGTTTTTGTTGCATGAAAAATCAATGATGATATTAATAAGAAAGAAGTTTTTGAAACAGACAATGTTTCAAAAATCTCTTTCTTATTTTTATGAAGTTGGTAAGACAGGTATAATATATTATGAAATAAGTAGAGTACTTTAGAACATTTCTTTTTCTTGTAACCGAACAAAAGTTCTTATATACTATTCATAGGGGTGAGAGCGATGGAATTACAATTTCCTTTACATAATGATACATCAAGAAAAATCATTCATATCGACATGGATGCTTTTTTTGCCTCCGTCGAAGAACGTGACCATCCTGAGTTTCGCGGACATCCCTTAGTAATTGCTCGACACCCTAGTGATACAGGAGGAAGAGGGGTGGTGACAACGGCAAACTATGAGGCGAGAAAGTATGGCATCCATTCAGCGATGAGTGCACAAAAAGCATATGAATTATGCCCACAAGCAATTTTTAAACCAGGCGATCATCATAAATACAGTGAAATCTCTAAGATCGTACGTGAAATCTTCTATCGTTACACAGATGTAGTGGAGCCAGTCAGTATCGATGAAGCATACTTAGATGTAACGAATAACAAAGTCAACTGTAAATCTGCAATCAAAATTGCTCGTTTGATTCAAAAAGATATTTGGGAAGCTGTCCATCTCACTTGTTCTGCTGGGGTAAGCTATAATAAATTTTTAGCAAAATTAGCCTCTGATTTTCAAAAACCAAGAGGCATTACAGTAGTTGCACCACAAGATGCTGTTTTATTTTTAAAAGCATTACCAATTGAAAAGTTTCATGGTGTGGGAAAAAAAACTGTACCAAAAATGCATGAATTAGGTATTTTTACGGGAGCAGATCTTTATGAATGTACAGAAATGATGTTGATCAGAAACTTTGGTAAGATGGGATATTCACTTTATCGAAAGGTTAGGGGAATCCATGATTCTCCTGTCAATGTGACAAGAGAGAGAAAATCAGTCGGGAAAGAGCATACGTATGGGCAGCCTTTACAGACAGAAGAAGCAGTTTTAGCTCAACTTCGACAATTATCTGAGAACGTGGAGGAAGCGTTGAAACGGGTTCAAAAGCATGGAAAAACAGTTGTTTTAAAAGTACGCTATACGGATTACTCTACTACTACGAAACGAGTAACATTGCCTGAATATATTTACAAGAAAGAAGCACTTTTTTACCAAGCTAGTCTCATCTGGGAAGAAATTCTTGGTGTAGAGAAGGGGATTCGTTTATTAGGGATCACCTTGACTAATTTAGATCCGATGACTTATGAAAACATTGTCTTACCATTATGGGAGACAAAGGAATAAACAAAAGCATTTTTTTCTGGTTATGACTTAAGCTAGGTGAAAATTGAAATGGCTTCAAGGAATTAGGATATGATATACTTCAAAGGTAGAAAAGTGAAAAGATGGTGGCTAATCTCTTGAAAAAGGGGTGATGCCTATGGTTCATCGCTTTATCCCTAGAAGGGAGTAAGTAAGCGTCAACTTTTGAAGCAATTCAACTGATGATCGCGTTTGCGACATTGGTCTTGCTGATTATTGACTCTAAAGACCAAAAAAAGTAACCATCTAATCCACTTTGGCGAGTAATTAGATAGTTACAATATCAAACTAATAAAAGCTACCGTCTTTTTAACGGTTCTGCATTGGGGCTATGTTCACGCATAGCTCCTTTTCTTTATATTAGCTGATATTATTCATTAGTGCAAGTGTAGTATCCATATGAACAGAATATTTCGTGCGGTTGAAGGTATAAAAATTGTTGCTAGGTGATGTTTGAACAGGGGTTCTTATGCTGTTAAGGCTATCTTTACAGTTTTAATTCAATTTTTCTTCTGGTTGTAACTTAAGCTAAGTAGAATTTGAATGGCTTTTGAAAATTAGGATATGATATACTTCAAAGGTAGAAAAGTGAAAAGATGGTGGCTAATCTCTTGAAAAAGGGGTGATGCCTATGGTTCATCGCTTTATCCCTAGAAGGGAGTAAGTAAGTGTCAACTTTTGAAGCAATTCAACTGATGATCGCGTTTGCGACATTGGTCTTGCTGATTATTGACTCTAGAGACCAAAAAAAGTAACCATCTAACACTTTGACAGGTCATAGATGGTTAAATCCATATTATAAAAGTTACCGTCTTTTTAACGGTTCTGCATCGGGGCTATGTTCACGCATAGCTCCTTTATCGTCTTAAGTATAGCAAAATAATTTTAAATCTGCAAATACTGAAGAATCTTGACGTCTTTTTCGATTGCATAGCGTACCACTTTATACTCACTATAGATATAATAATACAACAAGTTAAGGAAGCCTTTCCATTTAAGGTCTGTAACTAGATGCTTTTAGACACAGAAAAACCATTCGTGTGAACGAATGGCTACAATTGATAAGGCTAAATCAAGTCTTGCTTTTTGATTTGTTCGTAGGTTTCAGTTGCATCAGTACATTTTTCCCAAATAACTACCTGATTCTCAGCTAAAGAGCGTTGAACATCGATGATGCGTTGGTTACTGCTTCCACGAAATTGTAATTTTAAATCTCGTTTGCTAATCTCAAAACGACCATCCACTAAAATATCGATTTTTGACAAGAGCTCCAACTTGTCATCTGAATCTTGCAATAGTTCATCAAAAGTATAGCCAGTCCATGACCAGATATCTTTTGTGTGGCCAAATTCCTGACGGATACGATCAACGACTTGCAGGCAGACATCCGTGTTTAAAAATGGTTCGCCACCTAATAAGGTCAGTCCTTGAACATAATCATGACGTAAATCATCCATGATTTGCTCTTCAAGTTCTTTAGTGAAGGGAGTGCCATAGTGGAAATTTTGGGCGGCTTTATTGAAGCAACCTTCACAAGCAAATAAACATCCACTAACATAAAGGCTATTTCTTACGCCCTCACCATCCACAAAATTAAATGGTTTGTAATCTGCAATATAGTTCTGGCTGTAATCTTGTGCCAGCCATTCTTTAGGTTTAGGATTTCGCATATAAAAACTTCTTTCTAATATAAGGTTATGAAAGCCCCGCTTTGCACCATTCGTAAATGGACCGAGAAGTGTGTTGCTCAAGTTATCGGAAACAACGGGTTGACGAGAGTCGTACGCATACAATAAGTAAGGCGAGGTTTGGGCAGAAGGTTTTACCCTGAGAAAGTAAGAAGAGATTCACGAAAATTTTTTTAAAACTTTTTATGCATTTCAGCTTCTTTGCCAAAGGCGTTGTTTCTGCACTCACCGTTTATTCATTTTTAGAGCGTGAGACAAAATTATTTCTTTTGGCTCACGCTCTTTCTTTACAAATATATACTGCTTATTTCATATGCTTTACGCGAGAAGAAATTTCCTTATGACGTCCATGAACCATTGGACGTGCTTGAGGATTTCCTAAATAACCACATGTTCTTTTTACAACATCACATGTTTTAGGATCGTGATTCCCACACTCAGGACATTCAAAGCCGCGTTCTGTTGGTTTAAAGTCACCTTCGAAACCACAGTTGTAACAATGATCGATTGGTGTATTTGTTCCTAGATAGCCGATTTTGTCATAAGCATAGTCCCAGACAGCTTCCAAGGCTTTAGGATTTTGTTGAAGCATTGGATATTCGCAATAATGGATGAAGCCACCTGAACAATATTGAGGATAATCTTTTTCAAAATCAAGTTTTTCAAAAGGTGTTGGATTCTTTCTAACGTCATAATGGAAACTATTTGTGTAATATTCTTTGTCAGTAATATTTTCGACCAAACCGAATTTTTCTGTATCTAAACGGCAGAAGCGGTCAGTCAAACTTTCACTTGGAGTAGAATAGACACTAAAATGATAACCGTATTCATCGCCCCATGCATCAGCTTTTGCTTTCAATTCTTTGACGATGTCAAGAGTGAAGTTTTTTGCTTCTGGGTTTGTTTCCCATTCACCACCATAGAATGCAGAGGCAACTTCGTACAATCCGATATAGCCTAATGAAACAGTAGCACGACGATTTTTGAATAACTCATCAACTGCATCTGTTCTTGAAAGGCGTTTGCCAAAGGCTCCATACATGTAAAGGATAGGGGCGTTTGCAGGGATTGCTTCTTTACAACGATCTACGCGGTAAACTAAGGCATCTTTCATAATTGCTAAACGATCGGCCAAAATCTGCCAGAACTTTTCTTGATCTCCTTTTGCTTCCATTGCAATACGAGGTAAGTTTAAAGTAACCACTCCTAAATTCATTCTTCCTACATTGACTTCCTGACCATTTTCATCTTTCCATCCTTGTAAAAATGAGCGACAACCCATTGGTACTTTGAAGCTACCAGTTAATTCAACGATTTTATCGTAGTTCAAAATATCAGGATACATCCGTTTTGTCGCACATTCTAATGCTAACTGTTTGATGTCATAATTAGGATCAGTTGGATTTAGATTGATGCCATCTTTTAAAGTAAAAATCAATTTAGGGAAGATTGCTGTTCGTTTTTCGCTACCTAATCCATTGATTCTAATTTGTAAGATTGCTTTTTGGATTTCTCGTTCAAACCAATTTTTACCTAAACCAAAACCAAGAGAAGTAAATGGTGTTTGACCATTTGATGTAAACAGTGTATTGATTTCATATTCCAAGCTTTGCATTGCATCAAAAATGTCTTTTTTGGTTTTTGCTTTTGCGTATTCTTTTTGACGTTCGGGTGATTCGATCCATTCTTCGGCGTCTTTTAAATGTTTGCTGTAATTTAGTTCAGCGAATGGAGCAAGCAATTCATCTGTTCGGTCAGCAGAACAACCACCGTATTGGCTAGAAGCAACATTTGCAATGATTTGTGAAATTTGTGCTGTAGCAGTTTGAATCGATTTTGGTGATTCTACTTCGGCATTACCGATCTTGAATCCATTGTTCAACATCCCTTTAAAGTCGATCAAGCAACAGTTTGTCATAGGCGTATATGGATGATAATCTAAATCGTGGTAATGGATATCTCCTTTTTGATGCGCATTTGCAATGTGAGGAGGTAACATTTTTAGCCCAATTGATTTTCCTACGATCCCTGCCGTTAGATCACGTTGCGTATTGAATACGTTACTATCTTTATTGGCATTTTCATTGACCACAGTTTGGTCTTTATTGATCAATTTTTCGATTGAGAAGTTGATATCAGTAGCTTTGCTTCTTGCAAAGTCACGTTTTGTACGATAATTTATATATTCTTCAGCTAACTCATATTCGTTCTTTTCTAATAAGATATGTTCAACGATATTTTGAATTTCATATATTTTAACATTGTCAGTGAAGCGATTTTTGATTTCTTGAACAACAAGATCAACGATTGTTTGGATTTTTTCATAGGTCAGTGGAGATAAGGAGCCGTGAATTTTCTTTTCTGCTTTGATTAAAGCTTCATTGATTTTTTTGTCATCGAAATCCACACGTCGGCCATCTCGCTTGATAATCGTGATATTCATGGACTCGGTGGTACCCAGATTTGTGTTTTTCTCTTTGTATTCTACGTTCATATTCTTCAACTCCTGCTAAATTCTTCTTGTCTATCATAAAACAAAATTCAGCTGTGAGCAACTAAATACTTGCTATATATAGTATGCAAATGGTTGTATAATTGGATGTCTATACTATATATTGTGTATATTTCTTTGTGAAAAGAAGTGAAAACGTAAAGTTATAGCATTTTAAAATCAAAGATCAGCATGCAGTGAATAAAATAAATGAATAAAAAAATTTTAAATTTTTGTTTTATGCGTATGAAGTGACAAAAACTAAAGAGAAAAAAAACTGAGGGTGTGCTACTATGCAAGTAAGACAAGTGCAGGGGGAAAAACAATGGATAAGATGATCGAAGTTAGACATTTAAGTAAAAGTTATGGAAATAAACTTTCATCTGTAAAAGTTCTTGATAATATCTCCTTTTCAGTTGAAGAAGGGGAATTTGTCGGTATCATGGGACCAAGTGGTGCAGGCAAAACAACTCTATTGAATATTTTAGCGACTATCAGTTTGCCAACGATGGGAAGTGTTAAGATACAAGGAAATGAGATCACTAAAATGAAAAGTAATGAATTAAGTGATTTTCGCCGAAAAAAATTAGGCTTCATTTTCCAAGAATTCAATCTTGTGGATACTCTGAATGCAAAGGACAATATTTTACTTCCTTTAGCTGTGGAACGGATATCGAAAGTAGAAATGGAACGTAGGGTCTTGCATGCAGCACAGCTATTAAATATTGAAGAGATCCTGAAACGTTATCCTGATGAATTGTCGGTTGGCCAGCGTCAAAGAATTGCTGCTGCAAGGGCACTTGTCGTTCATCCTCAGGTTATTTTTGCCGATGAACCAACAGGATCACTAGATTCTAAGTCAGCCACTGAGCTATTGAACTATCTTAATACGATCAATCAAGTCGAAAAATCAACGATTCTATTAGTGACGCATGACCCATACACCGCAAGCTATTGTAACCGAATTTTGTTTATCAAAGATGGAGTTATTTTCTCAGAAGTTGTTCGCAGAGGTTCAAGAAATGAATTTTTTGAACGTGTCATTGATATGCAAGCAACGATTGGAGGGGGTGGCAAGGTAAATGCTTTATAAGTTGGCTGCTAAAAGCTTTATGCGACAGTCACGAGGATATCTGGTTTATTTTTTTAGTCTAGTATTAGCAACGATGATTTACTATTCTTTTAGCGCGATGACTTATGATAAATCGTTGATTAGACGGACAAGTCAAGATTTTTCAATTGATGCTTTTTTTAATATTGGAAGCTGGATCATCATCATTGTTTTGTTCTTTTTTGTCATTAGTGCCAACCGTTTTTTTCTCAATCGAAGGCAAAAAGAATTTGGCATCTATCAATTATTTGGTATCAAGAAGCGCCAGGTTGCAGTTATCTATGTTCTAGAAACAATGACAATGGGGTTATTTGCTTGTATAGCAGGTATTGGTTTAGGTATCATTTTTTCTAAATTATTCTCTATGATCTTGATACGAATGATGAAAATGACGATCAAAAGTCTCTTTTTTGTTTCATTTCCATCAATCGTTGAAACTGTTCTGATCTTTTTGTTACTGTTATCGTCCGTTTCACTCTATTCCTTATGGAAAATATGGCGTTACCCTCGTTTCCGCTCATTCGGTAAAAAAGAGCACACAGAGAGTTCAAAATTACGAATCCGTACACGGCATCGGCTGTTGGGCTTTCTTGGTCTATTGCTTATTTCTAGTGGCTATTTCTTTGCAGTCCATTATCGAGAGTTTATTACCAAAAATTTAGCCGCAACGGGAACTTTACATTTTGCGATTTTTTTGACACTTTTGATTATTGCTTTTTGCGTGGTGGGCACCTATCTTTTTTTCTGTTATTCTTTTCGCCTGATCTTGAATTTATTCAACCGCTCGGCTGTCAAATATAAAGGAATCAACTTTTTGCTGATTGGAAATACGCAGATACATTTGCAAAAAAGTTGGCGGATCAATTCATTGATTACATTGGTTATAGCTATTTCATTATCAATGATTGGCGCGATCATGAGTATTTCCACGATCACTGCACGAACGGTCGATATTGCAAATCCAGTTTCTTATCAATTAGAGCCTGAGCTGGCGGAAAAACTCCGACCGATATTATCTGATGGAAAGCAAAAGATCACAGATGAAATCACTTTGAACTATAAAGTGATCGGGGGCATCAATAATATTGATGATTTAGGTAAAGGTGAGGGGTCAAAGGTATTTGAATTAGTGAATTTGATTTCAGAAAAAGAGTATAATGCCTTTCGCAGAATCAATCCTAAAATGCCTAAGGTTACATTGACTTCTGATGAGAGCACTGTCTTACTAGATAGTACGCTTGATTTGTTTAAAAACTTTTCACTGTATGGTTCCACGATCTATCTCCCTGAGGTGAAGCTAGACATACAGGCAAAAATGGTCAATTTCTTAGGTGATAGTGATGTGAATTATTTAGGCCCCACCTTAGTCGTGAGTGACAAGGTATTTACAGAAGCAAAAGGGGTCCATTATCAGCTCCTTAATTGGAATGTTCAAGGTGGAGATAATGAGCAAATCACAGAACGATTGACGAAAGAAGTTACTACTACGTGGGACAAAACCGTTTACTACGATTATGATATAAAAGGAGACCAATTAGTCGGTCACATTGAGTCAAAGAAAATCTCTGAAAATATGGATAAAAATAAAGAAAATAATTATTTTTCGGAAGATAGCCGTCTGAATTTTGTGGCACGCTATCCTGCCGTACGTTGGGAAGATCGAATTATCGGGATCATCACGTTTTTGGCTATTTTTCTCGGAATGATCGTGATCGTGGCAACCGGCAGTATGCTGATGGTGCGATTATTAGCTGAAGCAGAAGAAGAGAAAAGTAATTACCAGTTGTTGACGAAAATTGGAATTGCCCAAAAAAGAACAAATCGAATGATTTTTGAGCAAAATGCCATCATGTTTTTCCCACCAATGATTTTGGGAATCATGCACACGATATTTGCTGTCAATGTGTTTTCTCAGTTTATAGCGACCGCTAGTTACTGGTTGCCATATCTCATCTGTGGTTTTCTGATCATCATTTATCTACTATTTTATTACATTACGAGTCGACTATATTGTCGAATCATTGAAGAATAACAAGTAGAAGCTGATATTTCAGTTAAATAAAAAAACAAGTAACCACGAAAATCATGTCCATGATTCGTGGTTGCTTGTTTTTTTGTGAGTGGCTGAAGCAAGTTTGATGAATAGGAAAGGCTGATAGTTTCATTAGATTGATTATTTTTTAATCGTGTATCTAACTTGTGACAAAACTGTTAGTGAGAAAACGCTTTCTGTTAGCAGAACAAATGTTGCTTTTTTCCAAAAGTGGTTAAACTTGTTTTGAGGTTTTAATTGGAGGGAAACAGGAGGGATTTCAAATGAAGAAATGGCGGAGTAATCCTCGGTTCAGGTATTGGGGTATCTTTGTTCTGCGAACACTTTTTTATAGCGCGATACTCTTTGTATTGATTTACTTATACCATTATAAAAATATTCAAGGTGGATCGTTTATTTATAACGAATTTTAGGAGGAAGATGATGAAAAGTAAAACGGTTGTTGAATCCATCGATTGGTTTGGACGTGAAGAACCCAATCGAGTCGCATATCAATCTGATGTCGCAAGATATACTTTTGGTGAATTAAAGAAAAAATCAGATGCATTAGCAAATTATTTAGTGAAGAATGTAGTTGGCAATGATCCAATCGTTGTATTTGGAAATTTAGAGTTCGAGATGATTGTTTCATTTATCGGTGCTGTGAAAGCCGGACACGCATATCTTCCTATAGAAGAGCACACGCCGAAAGAACGCATAGAAACGATTCTTCGGGTGGCTCAGCCTTCTATGGTCATCAGTATTGGGGATTGGAAAATCGATTCTACAGATATCCCTGTTATTTCTAAAACTGAACTGGATTCAATCACTAAAGAAGATGTGACTATTGAACCAAGCTTGATGGTAAAAGGGGATGAAACTTTCTACATTATTTTCACCTCTGGAACGACCGGTGAACCTAAAGGGGTACAAATAAGCCAAGATAATTTATATAGTTTTGTTCAATGGACGTTAGACGATTTTCAAATCAGTGAAGGAATGCGTTTTTTAGCACAGGCACCTTTTTCATTTGATTTATCAGTTTTTTCAATCTATCCCGCACTTGTTTCAGGTGGGGCGTTGAAGCCGCTAGAAAAAGCAGTCATTCAAGATTTCAAGCAATTATTTTCAACTTTAGCTCATTTAGCTATCGATGTGTGGGTCTCAACTCCTTCGTTCATTGATATTTGTTTGATGGAACCAACTTTCGATGAGCAGCATGTACCAGATTTATCGGTTTTCTTATTCTGTGGAGAAGAATTAACCAAAAAAACGGCACAAGAATTACTCACTCGATTTCCTCATGCGTATATCTACAATACGTATGGCCCAACGGAAGCTACTGTAGCCATCTCAGGTGTGCAGATCACTCAAGAGGTACTAGATCAATATGAACGATTGCCAATAGGGTACATCAAATCGGACACTCGCGTTCTGATTGCTAGTGAAGGAGAATACGTTTCTGATGATCAAACGGGTGAGATCATTATTTCAGGACCCAGTGTCTCAAAAGGATATCTAAATAATCCGAAAAAAACAGAAGCCGCTTTTTTCAACTATGACGGTCAACCAAGCTATCACACAGGGGATGCGGGAAGATTGACAAAGGAAGGTCTACTCTTTTATGAAGGACGAATTGATCAACAGGTCAAGCTCCACGGTTATCGGATCGAATTAGGTGATATCGAGCATTACCTATTAAAGGATCAACGTGTCAAACAAGCAGTTGTCGTCCCTAAATATCAAGGAACAAAAGTACAGCAACTTGTTGCATTTGTGGTATTGGAAAAAACAGCAGGGCAACCAAACTTTCAATTAACAAAAGCAATCAAAGCGGAGTTAGCAAAAACACTGATGGATTATATGATTCCCCAAAGAATGAATTATGTTGATCTGTTGCCGCAAACAGTCAATGGGAAAATCGATCGAAAAAGGCTGATTGCTGAGGTGAATCCGCAATGAATTTTCCACATATGATCCCGTATGCTGAACCGTATTATTTCTTATTTTTAGTCATTGGACTAATACCTATTGTTTTATCATTGCTGATTCGTGGTAAACGTTTATCCATTTATCAAACACTTATTACGCTGGTTTTTCTATTTATCAGTTTCGGTGGTGTTTATTGGCAACAAGGTGTGGCACTGATTGCTTATGTCATCTGGCAAACATTGCTTGTTTGGGCATATTTTTCTTATCGTCAAAGAAAGAATCAAGGTGGCTGGTTTTATCTAGCCGTATTACTGGCTATTTTTCCTTTGTTTTTGACAAAAGTTACGCCATTTGTTGAACATGGTAAGTCATCATTATTTGCTTTTTTAGGGATTTCTTACCTGACATTCAAATCTGTACAAATGATCATGGAAATGAGAGATGGAGCAATCAAAAGCTATCACCCTTTACGCTATATCCAGTTTCTCCTCTTTTTTCCAACGATTTCTTCTGGACCAATCGATCGTTACAGAAGATTCGAAAAAGATCAATTGGAGCCACCTGTACCAGATAAATATGTCGATATGTTGGGAAAAGGTGTTCAAAATATTTTTGTAGGTTTCTTATATAAATTTATTATCGGACACTATTTTGGACAAGTACTTTTACCAATTGTATCAAAAGCAGCATTGCATGATGGTGGCATTTCGTGGGCACTTGTAGGCTATACTTATGTATACAGTATGTATCTGTTCTTTGACTTTGCCGGTTATAGTTTGTTTGCTGTCGGTACAAGTTACTTAATGGGTTATGACACACCGATAAACTTCAACAAGCCATTTTTATCTTGGAACATCAAAGAATTTTGGAATCGTTGGCATATGACGTTATCATTCTGGTTTAGAGACTACGTCTACATGCGATTGATGTTTTTCTTAATGAAGAAAAAATGGTTCAAAAGTAGAATCGTCACGTCGAATATCGGCTACTTTGGCCTGTTTTTATTGATGGGAGTCTGGCATGGATTGACGTGGTACTATATTGTCTATGGCATATACCATGCAGGGCTGATTTGTGTAACAGATGCCTGGTTGAGGTTCAAGAAAAAACATAAACAAAAGATACCGTCAAATCGATTTACTCATGCATTCGCAGTCTTTATGACTTTCCAAGCTGTCTGCTTTAGCTTTTTGATTTTTTCAGGTTTCTTGGATCAGCTTTTCTTTAGATAACAGTAAAGTGAAATGATTGTGTTTATCAAAAAAATATGAAGGAGCGATTTTATCATGGAAGAACAAGTTTTGACAATTTTAGAAGAAATAACAGGAACAGATGAAGTAAAAGAAAATAGAGATATCGATTTATTTGGGGAAGGCTTACTTGACTCTCTGGCTTCGGTCCAACTGTTAGTAGAACTAGAAGGGCAATTAGATGTACAAGTACCTGTATCAGAATTTGACCGCGACAATTGGGGGACACCAAATAAAATTATTGCGCAAGTGCAAGAATTGAAGGGATAATGATGAAGAAGAAACTATTCGCTATTTTCGGTCCGATCCTTTTGGCTTTTGGATTAATAGCACTCTTTTTCACTTCTTCTTATCGTGTGAATTTAAATGATCCTACCCTCATCAAAAAAGCATCTACGTCAATGGCTGAGAATGTTTTAAAAGGGGATGCCATTAAGAATGAGGCGTTATCGGAAAAACAATATGTTCCTTTTTTTGGATCAAGTGAATTAAGTAGGATTAGTCCATTCCATCCATCGGTATTAGCTGAAAAATACCAACGAAATTATCGGCCGTTTTTATTAGGGGCACCTGGTACACAATCCTTGAGTCAATATATGATGATGCGTTCAGCCGGGGATGACTTGAAACACAAAAAAGTAGTATTCATCATTTCACCTCAATGGTTCGTAAAAGAGGGTGTAAAAGACGACTATTTTAATACGTATTTCTCAGAACTCCAAACATTTGATTGGTTGTTCTCATTGAAAAAGATCACACCAACTGATCGCTATTTAGCAAGACGTCTGTTACATTTTTCTAAAGTAAAAGAGGATGAGGCACTGACAGAGGTGTTAAAAACGATTAAAGCAGGTGAGTTACCAGCGGCAGACAAAATCGATCAATTCCAAAATAAATGGAACTTGCTGAAAAGGGAAGATGAGCTTTTTAGTAATATTGGCTTGAGCAATCAACAAGCGAAGATCGATCATGAAACAAAGCCTCTGCCAAATTCTTACCAAGAAGATTCTTTGGCAAACTTAGCTGAAAAAATTGGAAGAGCGGATACGACGAACAATCCTTTTGAACTAAAAAATGATTTTTATACACATCGGATAGAAAAATATGTTGACCGACTAAAAAATTCACAAACGCATTGGGATTACCGTTTTTCTCCAGAATTTTCAGATTTCCAATTAGTTTTGCAGCAGTTAGCGGAAGATCATGCGGAAGTCTTATTCATTATTCCTCCCGTTAATCAAAAATGGAGTGACTACACAGGATTATCACAACAGATGATTCAAGAATTTGCGAAAAAAATCAAATTTCAGTTGAATACTCAAGGGTTTCATCGAATCGCTGACTTCACTCACCAAGCGAACCAACCTTATTTTATGGAAGATACGATCCATTTAGGTTGGAAAGGCTGGTTAGCAGCAGATCAGCACATCCAGCCATTTTTAGAAAATGACCAGTCAACAAGCCATTATCAGTTAGACGATTCATTTTATAGTAAGGCGTGGCAAAAGCAATCCCCAGATCAACTGAAGAATGTACAAGTAAAACAGCAGTAAGTTGCGCTGTCTGAAACAATAAGAATGAACTGTAAAAAGTAACACTTATTGTTCCGGCTTAAAGCGATTGAAAAAATAGTAAATCCTTTCACTCAACTGTGGAATCGAACTAAACGACGGGAACAGAAATAACTTCTTTGAACAAAAATAAAATCCTCAAAATTTGAAAATTTTTTCATGGATTTTTATTTATTCCTTGAAGTTGAATATTTCTGTTCCGGTCGTTTTTCTATAAAGAAAAACAGAGAAACTAAAAAGTCCACATAATAAATGGTATAATCCTGATATCAATAGTTGAAATGGGGGAAATTGATTTTGGATAAAAAAGAAGAGAAATTACTGATCGATCTAACTTCAGCCAAAGGAGTACCTGGAAATGAAGAAGAGGTCAGAAAAGTTTATAAAAACTATGCCAAAGAATTTGCAGATGATATTTTTTATGATGGATTAGGAAGTATTATTGCTAAACATGGCGCTGGTGGAGGTCCCAAGGTATTCATCTCTGGTCACATGGATGAAGTCGGATTCATGGTTACAAAAATCACGGATAAAGGATTTTTAGAATTTCAAACATTAGGTGGCTGGTGGGGGCAAGTCATGCTGGCTCAACAAGTAGAAATCAAAACGCAAGAAGGAAAAGTCATCCATGGCGTTATTGGTTCAAAACCACCTCATGTCTTGACTCCAGAAGTTCGGAACAAGCCTTATGATATCAAAGACATGTTCATTGATATTGGTGCAACTAGCGCAGCAGAGGCAAAAGAATGGGGAATCCGCCCGGGAGACATGGTTACTCCTTACATTGAATATAAACGTTTGAATGGTGGAAAATTTCTGTTAGCCAAAGCTTGGGACAATCGGATCGGAACGGCTGTTTCGTTACGCGTTCTTGAAAATTTGGCAAAAGAAAATCATCCGAATGTGTTGTTTGCAGGTAGTGACGTGCAAGAAGAAGTTGGATTGCGTGGCGCTCGTACAAGCACGCATTTAGTAAATCCTGATATTGCCTTTGCTTTAGATACAGGGACAGCTGGTGATACTCCAGGAATGACACCGAAAGAAGCAGATTCTGTCTTAGGAAAAGGACCACAGATTCTGATCTTTGATGCTTCAATGATCCCACATAAAAAATTACTGAACTTTGTAATTGGTGTAGCTGAAGAAATGGACATACCTTTCCAATATACTGTGATCACAGGTGGAGGAACGGATGCTGGGCAAATGCATTTAACGAGAGATGGGGTACCATCTGTTGCGATTACTGTCCCTGTTCGATACTTACACTCACATACATCGGTTATCCATGAAGATGATTATTTAAATACAGTGAAGCTAGTCACAGAAGTGGTTAAACGATTGGATAGCGAAACTGTTGAAAAAATTCGGAGTTATGAATAATGAAAGATAGCTTAACTATTTCAGAATATCGTAAAAAAGCGCGCATCTCGCTTGAACATCAGTGGGGGATGAATGCGTGGCTGATTTTTCTTTCTATGTTTCTCGTAGGATTAATCCAAGCATTTTTTGAAGGAGCTTTCTCAATAAATGATTCGCAGCATCAAATACTTCGTTTTTTACTTGAAAATCTCCTTCTGTTTGCTTTCTCATACGCTTTGTACTATATCGCTTTAGTCGTTGTACGTGGAGGCAGAGCAAAGTCTAATCTGTTATTCGTTGTTTTCCAAAAAGAATATTTTGGACCGATTTTAGTCATCAATCTGATCAATGTAGCCATTAACTGGCTGATCAATGCGTTGGTTTTATTACCTGGTCTATTGGTTGGTGGAGTCAGTTCATATACAAAGTTACTTTTTAATGCAAATTCTGTTGCTCCAAGTATTGTGTCAGGCGACTTATTTGATGTCAGTTTTGTTGTGTTGACTGTGATCATGGTCTTTGTTTCTTTAGTTGTCATGAGTATCATTGGTGGTCTATTTCAATTTGCTGCTTGGACAAAATTCGATTATCCAGAACTTTCGATCATCCAATGTCTTAAATATGCCTGGTATCTATTAAAAGATCGATTGGCCAAGTATATTTTATTGCAGCTTTCATTTATTGGCTGGTATATTTTGGGTGCTTTAGCTTTATTCATTGGATTACTATGGGTAATTGCTTACGTCAATGTAACGATTGCAGGGTTTTATGAACAAGCGAGAATCGAGAAGAAAGATCCAACCGACTATTTTTCACTAGAAGCTAGAATATAGCCCAAAAAGTTTTGGTTATGTTAGGATAAAAAGTTGAGGGGGAATCACTCATGAAATTAACAGTTTTAGGGTGTTTAGGCGCCTATCCATATAAGAATCAAGGAACAACAAGTTATCTGCTGCAATCAGACGGCTTCAATCTTTTGATCGATGCAGGAAGTGCAACACTTGTCAAGTTGGAAGAACAGCTTGATCCGTTAGCATTAGATGCAGTGATTTTGAGTCATTACCACCATGATCACATTGCAGATTTAGGTGTGCTGCAATATTATTGGCAATTGCATCCAGAAAAAGATCCTGAGGCGATTTTGCCAATCTACGGTCATACAAAAGATACGACTCATTTCGAGGAATTGACATTGCCAAATGTGACTGAAGGACGTCCTTATTTTGAAGCAGAAGAACTAAAAATAGGACCATTTACGATTACTTTTATGGAAACGATCCATCCAGTCGTATGCTACGCGATGCGAATCGTAGAGGAAACAACCGGCAAGATATTTGTGTTTACAGGAGATTCTGGTTATTTAGAAAGCTTTGTTGAATTTGCGAAAGACGCGGATCTTTTTTTAGCGGATACGTATCTATTTGCAGGAAATGAACGTCATAAAGCACACTTTACTTCAAAAGAAGCAGGCGAATTGGCCAGAGCAGCAGAGGTCAAAAAAATAGTTTTGACTCATTTGCCACAATTTGGTGATTTGGAACAGTTGAAAAAGGAGGCGCAAGAGGCCACGGGTGCTAAGATCGAAGTGGAACTTGCTGCAGTGAATAAAGTATTTGACATCTAGGAGGAAAATGAAGATGATTTTTGTACCTAATGAGAACCACGACCCACGGATCAATTTAGCGATTGAACAGTTTTTATTACAAGAAATGCCTATAGATGAACCAATTTTACTTTTTTATATTAATGAACCTTCGATCATCATTGGAAGAAATCAAAATACCATCGAAGAAATCAACCGAGAGTACGTAGACGAACATGGGATACATGTCGTTCGTCGACTTAGTGGTGGCGGTGCGGTGTATCATGATTTTGGTAATTTAAATTTTAGCTTTATCATGCCGGATGATGGCGATTCCTTCCGAGATTTTGCCAAAGTAACCAAACCGATTATTCAAGCTTTGCATGAATTAGGTGTGGCAGGAGCTGAATTAAAGGGACGGAATGACTTAGTGATCGATGGTATGAAATTCTCTGGTAATGCAATGTATGCAACGAATGGACGAATGTTCGCACATGGAACGATCATGTTTGATTCTGATATCAATGAAGTAGTCAATGCATTGAAAGTCAAGAAAGATAAGATCGAATCAAAAGGGATCAAATCCATTCGTTCCCGTGTGACTAACATCAAACCATTTCTTCCAAAAGAAAAACAAGGGATGACTACAGAAGAATTCCGTGAAGAAATTTTATTGAAGATCTTTGGTGTTCCATCAGTGGATCAAGTGAAAACTTATCAACTGACAGAGGAAGACTGGACAAAAATCAATGAGATCTCTGACCAGTATTATCGTAATTGGGATTGGAATTATGGAAAATCACCCGATTTCAATTTCTCCCGTCAACATCGTTTTCCAATTGGCTCTATCGAAGTCCATTTGAATGTTGTCAATGGTTTGATCCATGATATTAAGATTTTTGGTGATTTCTTTGGATTAGGGGATATCAAGGATGTCGAGCAAATGCTAGTAGGCCAACGCTATGAAAAAGAAACATTGAAAAAAGTAGTAGAACAGATTGATATCAAAAAATATTTTGGTGCAATCGAACCAGAAGATTTACTTTCACTTTTGTATTGATCAAATGAAACAATCAGGTTCTATTATTTTCTAGAACTACATCAAAAAGGTCTAGATAAAAGTCGTGTAGGTTTGAGAAATTGGAGAAAAAACGAACAATACGTTTTTTGTATTGCTCGTTTTTTTTGAAATTTCCGAAAGGCCTGACTTTTGGACGCCGTTTATCCCGAATTGGAGTCCGTAGCAAAACTATTTTTAGATTTGTCCCACATTCTTTATTTTGATTTAGAACATGCAATAAAAGTTTTTCTACCTTGTCTCATCCTTTTCAAGGAGTCGCTCATTTCGCATCACTTTACTTTTTCGGATTTTTGAATGGGTGTTTTAACTGGATCGTGAGGCGATCACTCTTATTGTCTTTTTCTTGTCTCAATGTACCAGCGTATCGTTCAGCGATATCTTTGATCATCGTGAGATCAAACTGTTCTTTTTCTTGCAATTCTTCTGTGATACCGTGAGAAAATAAGTTCGTTTCATAATGAGCGCTGTGTTCACAGTGGATCAGTAATTCATCCTCTTTTTCTTTTAAGTGTAATGAAATTTTTCGTTGCATAGGATCCTCGATAGCGTGAGTTTCCCGAAAAGAATGCTCTAGTACATGAATCAATAACTGCGTTAGATCATTGTCACTAACAGCCGGTTTTTCTGGAAGATCCGCTTTGAATTCTACTTGGATATTACGCTTAGAAGCAATATCTTGATAACGAGCTAGAATCAGATTTGTCAGTTGGTGTGCAGAATAAGAGAAGATAAATTTAAAGTTCTGTGCCTCATCCAAGATGCCTCTAATTTCATTTTGTGCTTCTAAAGATTTATTTTCTAAAATTAGATCTTCAATGTTTTCCATATTTTGAATAAATTCGTGTCTTAATGAACTGATTTCTTGGATATGTTCTCGTAGTTGGTCATAGTGTTGCTCCAATAAATCGGACTTCACCTCAAGAAAGCCCACCACTCGTTGATGTTGGTCGAAACTGACGATATATTCGATGATATTATAAACAACGATCACAATCAAAATGAGCACGAATAAAATAGTTGACCAATTGATATCTGCTTGATAGATTCCTAATGCAGATTGGATATAAATCATGCAATGGAAAATCGCGATCAGGACGATCCATGGTGTACAAGCCACAAAAAAGCGATTGTTCTTATATGCCTCACCTATGGAAGCTAATGAGGTGACCAAGGTACTAATAACACTTACAACGTTGACGATAGGCATCAGTTCCGGAAGTTCATTTGGTGTCACTAAAGAATAAACGAGCACACCTAATTGTATCGAAATTTGAACGATACAAAATAAACCATATATTTTTTTATAATAAATCATTCGTGTCAGATAGTAAGAGATAATAAGTATTGAAGTTAGAATAATAAAAACATGCGATAAAATCGAATGCACGATCGGCTCGAAGAGAACACCACTCAAGATGTCTTCTGAAACGGATTGGAATCCAAGAACTAATGCAAAACAACTAAGGATCAGTAAAGAAACATCGAGCTTTCTCTTCTTGTAGAGAATAAATGTCGAGTAGGACAAGGTTCCTACAGCTAAAAATACAGCAATGATCATCGTGACTATTTGGGGAATGGACTGTGAGAAAATAAAGCTGATCATCGGTCCAGTTGTTCCGATATAGACTTTAGGAGGAAACCCAGCATAATTACGATAGGGAGAAGCAACTTCGATTTTTAATATTTTCCCAGCGTAGTCTGTAGGTAGATCGATCACAGCTAAAGAAAGTCCTGGGTTATTTTCTTCTAAAATATGAGATCGATCATACAAGAGTTGTTTGTCTAGGTATACTCTGATCCATTGATGGTTCCCTTTGATCAATAGATTTGAATCATTTACTTGTTCTTTGAGGATGGTTTCCATGGAAAATGTTTCATTTCGATCAATTTTCGGAAGGTGTGTCACGTAGCGGCTATCAAAATGAAAATCAGGATCACTTTTCGAGTAATAACTCCAAGAATCAGTCAATTCTGTCACGTTGCCACGATCTGCTGGGGCAAAGATATAATAAAAAAAGTAAAAAATACTTAATAAAAATAACGAACATAACATAATCAAAAAAATCCATTTTATTTTTATACTGGACTGTTATTTTTTATTATTATTGTTATTGAAAATCTTCATAACATTATCCTTTCTGTCATGTAGTTTTTTTCAGATTATACGTTTTTTCATTTAGAGTCAATCAAAAATAGTAATAAATTTAGATAACTATGGTTATTTTTTGGTTTTCGTTTCAATTTAAAGTTATTCTATTATTAGATTGGATAATTGAAGAAGGGGAGTGGGAAGCGGTGCCTTTATACAAAAAAATAACTTTTTTCAGCTCGATATCCTTGATTGTACTGTTAGCACTTACCTTAAGTATTATCTTACTTCCTAGGTTTTTTGGCTTGACGCCACAAATCATCGAAGATCACGGAATGAGCCCTTATTATAGTAAAGGTAGCCTGATTTATGTAAGACCAAAAAATCCTAATGAACTATTGGTTGGGGATGTCATCACTTATTATGAAAATTCCGGCGAATACATTATGACAAGAAGAGTTATTGCAGTAGAAGAAGAACATCAAAAATTTTATACGAAAGCGGACAATCAAAGTCAAATGGAATCTGGTGTTGTGTCAAAGAGAAACATTATTGGTGTACCAATCTTTCAAATTCCATATATTGGAATCGTATTATCCAGAACAGCGTTTGTATGGATTCGCTGGTTGTTCTTTGGGATTGCGTTTAGTTTGTCAGCCATCACTGCTTGGAACACACTTGATACGTTTAAAAAAAGGAAAAGAAACCATTCATTTTTGTCTTCGCACAATGTCAACGACTAATAATTTTTCCTAGCTTGTAGATTTATTTTATTCTTCGTATAATGGAAGGATAAGGAGGAAGATTATGCGTAATGAAATGATGCATCGTCCTGTAGTGAAAGAAGAGTTAGTTGACTTTATGCGGACGAAACAGAAAAAACTTGAAGGTGAGCTTGGCTTGATTGAAGAAGAGGCACATCTCTCCGAAGTTCCAATCATTCCACATGAGACAGTGGTCTTCATGCGATTTTTATTGGGCCAATTACAACCTAAAAAAATTTTAGAAATAGGTGCAGCTATTGGTTTTTCGTCTAGTTTAATGGCACAAACGATTGAAAAAGATGGGCATGTCACCACGATCGATCGTTTTGACGTTATGATCAAGAAAGCAAAAGCGACTTATGAAAGACTAAATTTAACAGATAAAGTAACGTTATTAGAAGGACAAGCTGCTGATATTTTACCAACACTGACTGGTCCTTATGATTTCATTTTTATGGATAGCGCTAAATCAAAATATATTGAGTTTTTACCCGAATGTTTACGTCTCTTAAAAAAAGGCGGAGTGTTGATGGTAGATGATATTTTTCAGGGAGGAACGATTCTTTTACCAGATGAAGAAATTCCCAGAGGAAAGCGGGCGATCCACCGTAAATTGAATGAGTTCTTACGAGTGGTCATGGAGCATCCAGACCTTACTTCCACTTTAGTACCTTTGGGAGATGGAGTGATCCTTATCACTAAAGAAAAAGATCAGATTGTTTTGTAGTAAGGGGAGATTGTCGTACATTTTCCTAAAAAAATAAACAATAGGTGAATCTGAACTTTGCGACAATAAGAACAAATGGATGAAAAAATAAAAGAAACTATTTGTTCTTATTGTTTACTATACCCGATAGGATAAGAGCTATCTATTTATTTAGTAGGTTCAAGAAAAAAATCAAACGATTTAGACGATTGGGCATTTTATCAATAAAATAACTATTTCGTATTGACAGAAACAAAATGATTCTATATAATTATTTTTGTTCCGAAAAAGCTTGTCATAGTAGCTCAGCTGGATAGAGCATCCGCCTTCTAAGCGGACGGTCGGGGGTTCGAATCCCTCCTGTGACGTAATCAAACTGCTAGAAACGTTTGTTTCTAGCGGTTTTTCTTTTGTTTTGTGCCAAATTTGTAGCAAAAAAATCAAGGGATAACGATCTAGTGGATGAGCAATTTTTGGTAAATTGCAAAATGGTATTCAGATGAGAGGCTGAGACAAACGTAGCATCAAGAAATAAGCCCTTCTTATTTTTTGATGCTACGTTTGTCTCACTGTTTATCCACTCTTTGTTTTTCCATAGTTCTAGCAGCTGCTAAAAATGACCATGAGCTCCCATAGTTTCGCTTTTTTTACGATGCAAAGATTTCTTGAATGAAGTCATTGATATAGAATATGGGATTGTTCTAAGGAATAATCTGAAAAGGAGTATTCTCAAGTAGTTAATCGGAAATTTTATGAGTGGTTCAATGTAGACGCTCTTTCTAGCTGCGGAGACGTATGTAGCTCCGTCAAAGTTGCACTTGCAACTGATCAACTTTCGCTTTTTTCGATCAATTACAGATAGTTTTTGGTCAATTTATACTATTTAAGTACGAATTAATTACTGATATAGTAGGGACAACAAAAAATGAAAGCGTTTTAATGAGTGCGTGTCGAAATGCCAATTATAAAAGAAATGTTTGTACCGAAAGAATTGATCAAAGACAAAATTGATTTACTCATCGAAAACTTAACAACTATCCAAGATGATAGTGGCGAGTTTCTATTAGATTTTGATGGGATGAAAGTAGACGATAAGAGCTGGTCGTATGGAACTGGCCTCAAGGAGTGGGACTATATGATATCTACAAAAATTTCCAAATAACCAAAAATCCTCGTGCATTTGAAATCGTTCATGAATGGTTCGAAGCACGAATGGAAGAAGGTGCTCCACCAAAAAATGTGAACACGATGGCTTATTTATACGAGGATACCAATGATCTTCGTTATCTTTCCTATTTGAAACAATGGGCGGAATGGGTCATGCATGACATGCCAAGAACAAATGAGAATGGTTTACAACACGCCACTTGCGGCCCAGAAAACAAAAAACAGCTATGGGATGATACGCTAATGATGACAGTGTTGCCGCTAGCGAAGATTGGCAAGCTACTTCAACGTCCTGGCTATTTAGAAGAAGCACGCTATCAGTTTATGATTCATATCAAATATTTAATGGATAAACGAACTGGACTATGGTATCACGGTTGGACATTTGAGGAAAATCATAATTACGCTGAAGCTTTTTGGGAACGGGGAAATTGTTGGCTGACAATAGCTCCAGTAGCATTTACCGAAAATGTTGGTTTTGTTCTTATCCTCATTTTCTAAAGGCATTCAAAAAAGAGTTTGGCTTAACACCAAAAGAGTTTTTAAAGCGTAGTGCACAAAATCAATTGATCCATTATGAACATTTTGGGCAGGAACATTGATCCTTTGTATAGATACCACTTGGCATAGAGCCTAGCCAACATCACAAATAGAGGCTGGGGCAGAAGTGTTTAACTCCGAGAAATAAGAAGAAATTCACGAAAATTGCTTCTCCAATTTTTGGTAAATTTCGGCTTATTTTTCGAAGATGCTAAACACGTTTGTCTCACCGTCAGTTATTTATGAAGAACTATGTACTTAACTGCTGAAAAAAGTATGCGTGGAACATATATCAAAAAATGAAGGATAGTTTGTTTTAGCAGCAGTCTGATAAGGAGAATCCATAATTATTCAGGTATACATACCAAGCTAAAAGGTTTGATTTTTTATTTTCAGGATATCCAGCTATACTATTTTTATCCATCCCTTTTCTTTTGGGATGGTAGAAATATCTTCAAAGGGGGAAGTAGAATGTCAGTCATTTCACAAATTTTGATCACGCTTGTTGCGATTGAATTCTTTTATATCATGTATCTTGAAACTTTTGTACCTAGCTCTAAAGCCACCGGTAGAGTCTTCAAAATGAGCCAAAAAGAATTGGCCAATCCAACGGTTCAAACGTTGTTCAAAAATCAAGGAATCTATAATGGGTTGCTTGCTGTGGGGCTTTTATACGGAGCTTATTTTGCAACGGCTCAAAAGGAGATTTCACTTTTACTGCTAATCTACATTTTATTCGTCGCTGCGTATGGAAGTTTTACTAGTGATAAAATGATTTTCTTGAAACAAGGCGGACTAGCAGTGATTGCGCTTTTGACGCTAGTATTCTAAATAATGAAAATGCAGAAAATTTCATGAAAAAATGGACTAACTTTGTGAAAAAACATTACTTTATGGTGGAATATATGCTATCCTAGTACTCGCGTGTTTAAAAAAACAATAGTAAAAAGGAGTTTATAGGTTGTTTAAAAAGTATGTTTTTTTATTAAAAGAAGAGTTCACAGGATATGATTTTTCAAAGTTTCAAAAGGACTTGTTAGCAGGAATCACTGTGGCGGCGGTAGCCTTACCGCTTGCATTAGCTTTTGGTGTATCTAGTGGGGCGAATGCGGCTGCTGGTTTGATTACAGCAGTGATTGCTGGATTAGTTATTGGTAGTTTATCAGGCGGATTCTATCAGATCTCTGGTCCTACAGGTGCCATGGCTGCTATCTTGATGTCGATTGCGGCAACACAAGGAATGCAAGGTGTATTGCTTGCGACATTTTTAGCCGGTATCTTGTTATTTCTTGCGGGTATTCTCCGATTAGGGACATTGACTTCATTTATTCCAGCTCCCGTGATTACTGGGTTTACCTCGGGGATTGCGATCATCATTGCATTGGGTCAAGTGGATAATTTGTTTGGTGTTCACTCGGAGGGAGCAAATGTCATTGAAAAACTGTCTAGCTATCATACCTTAGGCTTTCCAGTGAATATCGCTTCATTCTTGATGGGATTCGTCGTAATTGTAGGAATGATTCTTTATCCTAAAAAATGGGCTGCGAAAGTGCCAAGTTCACTTTTAGCGATCATTCTCACTACTGTCGTGATGCTGCTATTCAAATTACCAATCGCAATAGTTGGGAAGATCCCCCAGACATTAATCAGCAGTGATCGCCTGATGATCGATGCTTTCAATCTTTCTGCGTTAAAAGAAGTGATGGTACCTGCTATCAGTATTGCACTTTTAGGTATGGTCGAGAGCTTGCTTTGCGGAGCATCTGCTGGGCGTATGGCTAACAAACCATTGGATAGTAATCAAGAACTTGTAGCACAAGGAATTGGGAATTTAGTATTGCCTTTTTTTGGTGGGATTCCTGCAACAGCGGCGATTGCTAGAACGAGCGTGGCTATCAAATCTGGAGCACAAACTAGATTAGCTGGGATTATCCATGCGTTCGTTTTATTCTTATCAATGATCGTTTTTGCACCGATTATGTCAAATATCCCAATGCCTGCTTTAGCGGGTGTTTTGATCGTTACAGCTTGGCGGATGAATGAATGGAGTACGATAAAAACGTTAGTAGCCAATAAATACTGGTCAGGGATCTTGCTATTTGGACTAACTATGGTTTGTACAGTAATCTTTGATTTGAGTATTGCGATCGTCATCGGTATCATCGGTGGGTGTATTTTCTTTGTCGTCAAAAGTGCAGCTATCACGATTTCTGTTGAAACGATTGATTGGCAAAGAATGGATCTGCCAGAAACAAAGAAACTAGAAAATTGGACAGTTGTTTATATCAGCGGACCACTCTTTTTCATGTCAGCGGAAAAATTAAAAAACAAATTAGCGCAATTGAATCATAAAGATGGCCTGATTTTTTCAATGCGCGGAGTACCAAGCATTGATCTGACAGCAAAAGCAGTTTTTGAAGAGTTTCAAGAGAAGGCGGAAAGCAGAGGACAAACGATCATTTATACTTCCTTACAACCAGAAGTTGAGAAACAGTTACAACATCTATGGAAAAAAGAGGGAACTGAACAACATCAGACTGTTGCCCATGCACTTTCAGCATTACACGAACAATATACTTAATTTAGGTCATAACAAAAGTATTTAACTCTATGAAAAAAGAAGCACGAAAGACTGTTTTTCAAATTTGGAAAACTTGACTTATTTCCCAGGAATTGCTTATGATCCGTCGTTTATTCGTGTTAAGAGAGGTCGAGACAAAAGTCGTTTAGGTTTGAGAAATTGGAGAAAAAGAGGGCGGGACAGAAGTCTTTAACTCCGAGAAATAAGAAGAAATTAACGGAAATTACTTTTCAAATTTTTGTGGATTTCGGCTTATTTCCGAAGGAGTTGCTTCTGCTTCCACGCTCTTTTTTTGAAATTTACGAAAAACCTGACTTTTGGACGCCGTTTATTCGGAGTCTGTAGCAAACCTGATTTTTTAGATTTGCTTCACGCTTTTAATTTTCTTTTTTCAGATATTCAGCCAAAGTAAGCCAGTCGTGATTGATCATCTCTGCTAAAGAACGATTATAGAAAATGGCAGCTGGATGGAATAAGGGAAAGACGTGATATATTTTTTCACTCCATTTATAAGCATCCATTTTCTTGTTCAATCTCAAAATAGGGCCAGTATACAATTGACCATGATTTTTTGAAATTTTATATGACTGTCCTAGTAAGCGTTGTAGTCCGATATTTCCCAAAGTTGCAATCAATTGGGGCTGGACATGTTCAATTTCATAATCCAAGATCGGTGCGTGAGCGAATACCTCCGCTTTTGAGGGTGTGCGGTTCGGATAGACAGTTTCGGTTGCTTGTTTGCGTTTGTTCAGGCGGTGGACCGTACGGTAAGGCCGACTTCTGACTGCACTTGTGATATAAACATCCTCACGTGTCAATCCAGCGAGGGAGAGTGCTTGCATCAATTCTTTGCCAGCTTGTCCGCTAAAAGGAATATGGTTTTCGATTTCTGTTTTTCCAGGAGCCTCTCCTACGAGCATCAGCTTCGGGAAAAGCGGTCCCTGTCCAGCCACAAATCCTTCTACTGGGCGGTTTTGCATCCGGGTTTTTGCTTCTTGGACCAATTCATCTGGATAATGCATTGGATCTCCTCCTTTATACGACTTATTATAAATAGAAAAGAATAAAATTGCGATTGAACCACATTATGTAAAAAAAGGGAAAGTTACATGTAAACTAGAGTTGACGGATGCGTATGTTTCTGGTAATCTAGTACTGTTGTAATTGTGGACTCCACAGCTACAACCGCACAGAACGAGTTTATTAAGTACAGTTTACTGTCACTCTGGATGGCGAGTCTAAGTCTATTATAAGGAGGTGCTTTATAGCATGTACGCAATTATTAAAACTGGTGGTAAACAAGTAAAAGTTGAAGTTGGACAAACAATCTACATTGAAAAACTTAACGTTGAAGCAGGCGAAAAAGTTGTTTTTGACGAAGTTATTTTAGTAGGTGGCGAATCTACAAAAGTAGGCGCTCCAACAATTTCAGGTGCAACTGTTGAAGGAACTGTTGAAAAACACGGCAAACAAAAGAAAGTCGTTACTTTCAAATACAAACCTAAAAAACATTCACACCGTAAACAAGGTCACCGTCAACCATACACAAAAGTGGTTATCGACGCAATCAACGCTTAATTAGCGCTTGAGAAAGAAGGCCTGAATAGAATGATCAAAGGAACATTTAAACGTAATGACGCTGGTCAAATCGTTTCATTTACTTTGACAGGGCATGCTGATGCAGGTCCTTATGGTAGTGATATCGTTTGTGCAGGAGTTTCCGCATTAGCTATCAGTACAGTAAACGGAATTGCCTCATTAGCTGGTTTTGAACCGATTGTCGAAATGAATGAAGAAGAAGGCGGCTATTTATATACCGAAGTAACTTCAGGAATGACACAAGAACAAAACAATATTGCCGAGATTCTATTAGAAAATCTCTTGTTGGGATTACAATCAATAGAAGCTGAAAATTCAGAATATATCCAAATTAAAACAATCAATGATAAATAGGAGGTGCAGACCATGTTGTTATCAATGAATCTACAATTATTTGCCCACAAAAAAGGTGGCGGTTCTACATCTAACGGCCGTGACTCAGAATCAAAACGTCTAGGTGCTAAACGTGCTGATGGACAAACTGTTACAGGTGGATCAATTCTTTATCGTCAACGCGGAACAAGAATCTATCCAGGTGTAAACGTGGGTATTGGTGGAGACGACACTTTATTTGCTAAAGTTGATGGCGTAGTACGTTTTGAACGTAAAGGCCGCAACAAAAAACAAGTGTCTGTTTATCCAGCTTAATATTTCATAATTGCTCAATTCTTTATGGCTCAAAGGATTGAGCTTTTTTTGTTTTGGAAAAAATTTTTTGACCATACTTTTGACCATCTAAAAATTGATATATTTTGATAATTTTTGTGTAGTTTCTTCTTTTTTACTACTAGTTATGTGTGTATATGTGTCCATAGTGGTTTTAATATTTGCATGCCCCAGTCTTTCTTGAACCTCTTTGTGATATGCACCAGCTTCATAAAGCATTGACGCATGTGTATGTCTAAAACCATGCAGACCGATATAAGGTAAGCCGGCACGCTCACGATACATATTGTATCTTTTTGCCACTGTCTGATTAATTGTGAAATTATTTTCGTCATTGGTGAACAAATAGTTAGCTTTGGTAAATCCTAATTGAAATAAGTATTTGCTTTGTTCAAGCTTCCAAAATTTTAATTGTTTTATAGTTTTTTCATCTAAATAAATTATTCGATTTGATTTTTTGTCTTAGGAGTTTCAGATATATAATATTTGTCTGATCGAGCTACAGTTTTTTTGATGGCCATTTCATTTGTTTTAAAATTGATATTATCCCAAGTGAGTGCTAATATTTCACCGATTCTACATCTACTGAATGTTAATAATCTAAAGAGCGTATAGTCTCTATTTTAAAAATATGGATTCTGTTCTTGAGATACTTCATTTAGAAATAATTCCAACTGTTCTTTTGTATATAATTTTAATTTCTTTTTTGTTTTACTTTGTGGTTTTGGAATAATTAAATTTAATGTTGGATTATCAGGTGTTAAACCAATATTTATAGCATATTTAAAAACTTTGTTTATGTAGTTAATGAAAAGTAGGTACTGTTTTGAAGTTAGTCAAGTCCATAATCCTGTGTAAAATACTATACAATGTTTTACCGGTCTCTCATTGATCAAACTTAATATATTTTC
>NZ_QPTY01000143.1:0-206 GCF_005236045.1 Enterococcus sp. VV15 | reverse complement strand
TTTGCCCCTGAAAACGGTCTTGGCGTTGGGCCTTCAACTATTTTATCTACTAGACCTTTCGAGCTTCGGTCTTTTTGACGTTGTTGCACCGCTTTTTTTAATTCATCTTCAAAGCTTCCGTTTCTTACATTTGCCCCTGAAAACGGTCTTGGCGTTGGGCCTTCAACTATTTTATCTACTAGACCTTTCGAGCTTCGGTCTTTTTG
>NZ_QPTY01000142.1:0-206 GCF_005236045.1 Enterococcus sp. VV15 | reverse complement strand
TTCTCACTTCGGTCTTTTTGACGTTGTTGCACCGCTTTTTTCAATTCCTCTTCAAAGCTTCCGTTTCTTACATTTGCCCCTGAAAACGGTCTTGGCGTTGGGCCTTCAACTATTTTATCTACTAGACCTTTCTCACTTCGGTCTTTTTGACGTTGTTGCACCGCTTTTTTTAATTCATCTTCAAAGCTTCCGTTTCTTACATTTGC
>NZ_QPTY01000141.1:0-209 GCF_005236045.1 Enterococcus sp. VV15 | reverse complement strand
CACCTCCTTTCTAAGGAATATTACGGAGACTACACTGGTTGTTTTATACTTTGTTCAGTTTTGAGAGGTCTACTCAATGATTGAAGAGTCAGGTTATGACTTTGATATTAGAGGATACTCTCAAGAGAATACTTTGTTCATTGAAAACTGGATATTTGAAGTAAATTAAGTAATACAAACCGAGAACACCGCGTTGAATTTGAAGGCTA
>NZ_QPTY01000140.1:0-229 GCF_005236045.1 Enterococcus sp. VV15 | reverse complement strand
AAGATTATTCGGATTTTTCCCAACCGAACGTCTGACAATCGATTAATTGTATCTGTCCTTATGGACCTTCATGACGAATGGCTCAGTTCTACAAGAAAATATATTAAGTTTGATCAATGAGAGACCGGTAAAACATTGTATAGTATTTTACACAGGATTATGGACTTGACTTTTTTTTCAAAAGAAAAATATAAACATACTTTTTTCGATTTTGGCACATTCGCTAGGT